>JBDTTC010000168.1:0-11018 GCA_039930825.1 Arenimonas sp. | reverse complement strand
TCTGGCTGCCATGAGCCATGAGATTCGCACGCCGATGATCGGCGTTACCGGCATGCTGGAAGTATTGACGCATTCCAATCTCGATACCGAGCAACGCCGTACCGTGCACGTGATTCAACAATCCGCAGCATCCTTATTGCAAATCATCGGCGACATTCTGGACTTCTCGAAGGTCGAAGCCGGTCGTATGGAATTGTCGCCGACTGTGATCAGCTTGCCACGTCTGCTGCAATCGACCACGGCGAACTTTACCGGTTCGGCTTCCAGCAAGGGCCTGGTATTGACGGTGACCATCGATCCAAAAATCAGTCCAGCGCATTTGGCCGATGGTCTGCGCTTACGCCAGATTCTTTCGAATTTCCTGTCTAACGCGATCAAGTTTACCGATAACGGTTTTGTCGAAGCGGCGCTGGAGTTCGTTGAAAAAAACAATAAGCAGCAAAAAGTTATTTTCCGCATTACCGATACCGGTTTAGGCGTTACCCCGGAACAGCAGTCAAAACTGTTTCAGGCATTTCAACAAGCCGAAGGCAGCACCACGCGCAAATTCGGCGGTACCGGCCTGGGCCTGGTCATCAGCCGTCGCCTGGCCGAAATGATGAACGGCCAGGTGAGCATGGAAAGTACACCGGGTTCTGGCACCACCATGCGACTTACCGTTAGTTTACCGATTGCCGATGAAGCCGATATTGAAGATGAAATCGCCATTGCTGCGCCACAAAGTTTTACTGCACGCGCATTGCCGACCATAGAACAGGCAATCACGGAACACAGCCTCATCTTGCTGGTTGACGATCACCCTACCAATCGCCTGGTAGTGTCTCGTCAATTGGCTCTGGCCGGTTATCTGTGCGAAACCGCCGAAGATGGTATGCAGGGAATCGAGCACTGGCAAACCGGCCGCTATGCATTGATCTTGTCCGATATCCATATGCCGGTAATGGACGGCTACCAGATGGCGCGCGAGTTGCGACAACAGGAAATGAAAAAAAATATTCCTCGCATTCCAATCGTTGCATTGACGGCAGCGGCACTCAAGGGCGAGTCCGAGCGATGCATGGCGGCCGGTATGGACGACTACTTGATGAAGCCGGTTAGCATTTCGCAATTGGTAGCCAGTTTGCAAAAATGGTTGCCACATACGAAAACGCTGCAGACATCAGTTGCGTTACAAACCCTGCCTGATATGCCACTTCCGCAAATCGGGTTGCCGCCGGTGCCGCTGGACAGAAATGTACTTGATGAATTGACACGTGGCGACCTGAAAGAAAATCGCGCCCTGCTCGATGATTTCCTTAATGCTACCGACCAGGATACCGCCGCAATGCAACGCGCCCGTGAACAGGGAGACTTGATTCAATTAGGCCGCGAAGCGCATAAAATTAAAGGTGCCGCAAAATTGGTTGGCGCCGTCGAATTGGCACATGCCGCCACCGAGTTGGAGCTTGCTGCAAAATCCGAAGACTGGTCGCAATTATTGCCGCTGTGTGCCGATGTGCATACCTGTGTCGAACGTTTGCGACAATTCGTCAATGCAAATTATCCGCCGTAGGCGCCTTCAGACTCAATAAACATAGCAAGAACCAAGAGCACTACTCGGGTGAATAATTCTCAGCGCTGCTGGAACGCGCAATTGAAAGCCACGGTAATGCGTTCGCCTTCGCCATAAAACGGCATTACATAATGCGGAATCCAGGAAGGGAATAGCACGAGTTGTCCCGGAGAAAGCGAGTAACCCATATTCGCCATATTGAATGGATTTTGCAAAGCAGCACAACCGGGGTCGATGTACATATTGCCGGTCATATTGGGGTTCATGAAGCTTAATTTTCCGCTATCGGCTTGCTCTACGTCATGCTCGCCAGGCGCCACGCAGTAAACACCTGACCAGCTCGCCATCGGATGGTTATGCACACCGAAAAAACCATTGCGTCGTGTGATGTGAAACCAAGCGTCGGTCGCAATATTAATTCGCTTCATCAAGGCCATATCGTAATTATTCAATTGCGCTACGGTGCGCAACAGATTCGACAAACAAAATTCCCGCAACTCGGCAATAACCGGTTCGGGCCAATCGAACAGATCAAAATGGCTTTCAAATAAGTCTTTGTTGCGAACCGTATAAGGATTAGGATTGGCGTACTTGCCGCCTTCGGCTTCGCGTTTCAAGAATAATTCACGCAACGCCTGATTCAATGCATCAGGGTTCGGGTGCTGTTCGAAAGCAAAGGGCACTGCGAAATGCGGAATAATCTGGAACATATTTTTACGGTCACGGAGAAAACTATGAAGCGTCAAGATTACCTCAAGATGGGCCGGCAGCCGAGTCTGAATATCATTGTTTTCACCTTATTGAGCTTCATTGCCGGAAGCAGTCAGGCCGTTGACCGCATTGCCAGCCGCGATTTCGCCACCCGCTCAGAGATATTTGCACCGCAAGCCATGGCAGCAACTTCGCACCCATTGACCACACAAATTGCGCTTGATGTGATGAAGCAAGGCGGTACTGCTATGGATGCCGCGATTGCCGCCAATGCCGCGCTCGGTTTGATGGAACCAACCGGCAATGGCGTAGGCGGTGATTTATTTGCGATTGTCTGGGACCCGAAAACAAAAAAACTTTATGGCTATAACGGTTCGGGCCGTTCACCGAAAAATTTGAGCCTGCAATGGTTTATCGATCATGGCTATAAAGATGTTCCTTCCTTCGGCCCACTTCCGGTTACTGTGCCTGGAACAGTCGATGCCTGGTTCGCACTGCATGAGCGCTTCGGTAAATTACCGATGCAGCAAAATCTTGCACCAGCTATTCGCTATGCACGTAACGGGCATCCCGTTGCAGAAACGGTCTCGTATTACTGGAGTTTATCTGTACCTCGGCTTTCGAAATATCCGGGCTTCAAGGAACAATTCACAATCAACGGACAGGCGCCGAAAAAAGGCCAGCTTTGGCATAATCCGAACTTGGCCAATACCCTGGAAAAAATTTCCCGTGAGGGCCGTGATGGCTTTTACAAAGGTGCGATAGCAAAGACCATTGCGGACTACATCCAGGCACAGGGTGGCTTTCTAAGCGTTGAAGATTTAGCCGAGCATCATGGCGAATGGGTACAACCGATCTCAACCAATTACCGTGGCGTTGATGTCTGGGAGTTGCCACCAAACGGGCAAGGTTTAGCCGCTTTGCAGATGCTGAATATTTTGGAAGCTTACGATTTTTCTAAAATTACATTTGGCAGTGCCGAGCATGTGCACTTATTTACCGAAGCAAAGAAACTGGCTTTCGCCGATCGCGCTGCCTTGTATGCAGACCCTGAATTCAGCAAAACGCCGGTAGAAAAATTATTGTCGAAAGACTATGCCGCCGAACGCCGCAAATTGATTAACCCCGATCGCGCCATGCCAGCAATTGATGCCGGCGTTGCGCTCAACCAAGGCGATACAATCTATATGACCGTCGCTGACAAAGACGGCATGATGGTGTCCTTGATTCAATCAAATTATCGGGGAATGGGTAGCGGCATGGCACCGCCGGGGCTGGGTTTCATCCCGCAAGATCGTGGCGAACAGTTTGTGTTGAAAGCCGGCCATCCTAATAGTTTTGCACCGGGCAAGCGCCCCTTCCACACCATCATTCCCGCTTTCATGACCAAGAATGGCAAGCCCTGGATCAGCTTCGGCCTGATGGGCGGCGCCATGCAACCGCAAGGCCATGTACAGATCGTGATGGATCTCGTTGACTTCGGCATGAATTTGCAGGAAGCCGGTGATGCACCCCGTATTCAGCACGATGGTTCTACCGAGCCAGCTGGACAAAATACGGCAATGACCGATGGTGGAGTACTGAATCTCGAATCACAATTTTCCTATCCCGTAATTCAGGCACTGATGCGCAAAGGTCATAAAATCGAATTTGCCGACGGCCCTTACGGCGGTTACCAAGCCATCATGCGTGATCCGGAAACCGGCGTTTATACTGGCGCCAGTGAAAGCCGCAAAGACGGACAGGCGGCAGGCTACTGAGACCTGACATGATCAATAACGACCTCGACTTTGAAGGCTATCGAATCGATCTAGCGAGACATACGCGAGTCCAAATTCCGGATTTTCTGCAGTTGGATGCAGCAGAACGCTTACGTTCCTGCCTGCAAAACGAAGTGCCATGGTCGTTAGCCGAGCGTAGCGACGGCATTTCGAAAACTATCGCTGCCGAAGACTATGCCGCAATCAATTCAGCGGCGCGTGCCGAGCATTTACTAAGGGCCTATGAACTCGCCAAGACGCAATTCCAGTTTGTCTATGAAAGTTACATGATGGTGAAAGCAGCCAAGGAAAGAAAAGATCCATCGCTGATTCTGCATGCAATTCTCGACTTCCTTAATTCGGAAGAATTTATCTCGTTTGCCCGCTGGCTGGTAAACGATCCCAAAATTACCCATGTCAGTGCACAGGCAACGCGTTATCGCGCCGGCCATTTTTTGACTCGCCATCATGACCAGGATCAACACGAAGACCGCGCTTATGCTTACGTTATCAATCTGACGAAAAACTGGCCTGCAGATTGGGGCGGCTTATTGCAGTTCGAAAATGATGCAGGCGATGTTACGCAAACCTTCGTTCCACACTGGAATTCGCTATCGCTATTCAAGGTGCCGCAATCCCATACCGTCAGCCTGGTAGCGCCATTTGCAAATGAAGATCGTCTCGCCATAACCGGTTGGTTGTTAAGGCCGAGGTAGGTCCTACCTCGGTCCTACACGGCCCCTACAACCTACATCAATCGGCAGGAACCGTACGTTCCTGCGCCCACGCACGCAATGCTTCCACTTTTTCCGACATCAATACCGACAATGGCCGCGTGTTTTTCAATTCTGTCGTCAGCACGGCTTCGCTTAATATGATTTTCTCGGCATGCGCGGCATACAGGGCACTAACAATCGCCTGTTCAATTTCCGCGCCGGAAAAACCATTGCTGTTTTCGGCCAGACGCGAGAGTGAAAAACTACTCCAGTCGATCCTGCGCTTATCGAGATGCAGGCGGAAAATTTCACCGCGCGCGGCGTGGTCGGGCAAATCGACGAAAAAGATTTCATCGAAACGCCCTTTGCGCAGAAGTTCGGGCGGCAATTCATCGACCGAGTTCGCGGTCGCGACCAGAAAAACCTTGCTCTTACGTTCCGCCATCCAGGTAAGGAAGTAACCCAGCACCCGGCGTGACACACCGCCATCTTCGCTCGAATTGGAGCTGGCAAGGCCTTTTTCCAATTCATCAATCCAGACGACGCAAGGTTGCAGTTGCTCTGCCGACGACAAGGCATCACGCAGATTTTTTTCGGTCTCGCCATGGAATTTATTGTAAAGCGCACCGAAATCCAGGCGCACCAACGGCACACCGAAACTGCCGGCCACCGCTTTCGCCGCCAGACTCTTTCCGCAACCCTGCACGCCCAACAACAAGATGCCTTTCGGCGGATCAAGTCCGACCGGCAAATTTTCGTTTACGAAAGCTTCCGTCCGATGACTTAGCCATTTTTTCAGGCGCGATAAGCCGGCAACATCGGCAAATTGCGTCGTGTCATATTCGTAATGGAGATTTCCACTTTGATTCAACAATTCAAACTTGAGTTTTGCCAGCTCGGGCAGATCACCGGTACAGATGGCGCCATCACGAAATATCAGATGCCGGGCAATGCGGCGTGCTTCGTTCATCGCCAGACCACGAAGATTTTTCACGATCAACTTCAGCGCTTCCTGGTCAATGACGACACGGCGGCCTTCATTTTCACGCTTATACAAATCGGCTTCGTCATTCACCATTTTCAGCAAGCTGACTTCATCCGGCAGACTCAATTTGAAACGCACTGCCAGCGCCTCCAATTCGGCCGGCAATTCGATTTTCTGACCGACGAGCACGATACTATGTTCAAGACAATGGCGGCGCTGGATGATGTCGCGCAGCATGCGTTGCGTGCTTGCATAGCCAAGATAAGGGTGAAAATCGAGCAACAAATAAATACCGCGCTGGGTTTCCGCATGTATCGCATGCAAGGTCGCACTAGCATCCGGTGCCACATCGGCTTCATCTTCACGATCTAGGTCGAAACGTCGCAAACCTTCGGTAATTGACCAACGGTACAGCGCACGCCAGACATTCTTGAGCGCATGCCGAAACAGGTCAATGACCCGTGCTTCGTCTTCGGTTTCAATCAGGATAAAAGGGGTGTTCGAGCGCAGCAGCGCGGTTAAATCTTGTAATTCGTTCATGCCGTATTATAAAGGTAACTCAGGTTTCAAAGGCATTGTTTGACCGTGGGAGGGCCGTAAGGCCCGAATACTAACAGGCAATTCGGGCCTTACGGCCGTCCCACAGTTTCAGAATACGAATGGTTTCAACGGTCTTTTTTCAGGAATTTCGCAATAGCCAATCCTGCATCCCGTCCATCATGCACCGCCGTCACCACCAAATCCGCGCCACGCACATTATCGCCGCCAGCAAAAATTTTCGGCTGATTGGTTTGGTACGGCAGACCGCCGGAAACTTGAATGCGTCCAGAGTCCTGCAATTTAACACCATGCTGTTCAAGCCACGAAGCAGGACTGGGACGGAATCCAAAAGCAGTTATCACGATATCCGCAGCCAATGTTTTCTCGCTGCCCGGTGTTCCGGAGAATTCAGTACGCGCTTTTCCGTTGGCAGTGATTTCGGTTTCCAGCAAACGAACACCGGCCACTTTGTCTGTACCTTCAATGGCGATGGGTGCGTGATTGAATAAAAACTGCACACCCTCGTCGCGGGCATTGCCGACTTCACGACGCGAGCCGGGCATGCTGGCTTCATCACGACGATAGACACAAGTTACACTCGCGGCATTCAGACGAATCGAGGTTCGAACACAATCCATCGCCGTGTCGCCGCCGCCCAGCACCACGACATTTTTACCCTTGAAATCGAGCGAGATGTCACTCGCGACATCGCTGGCAAGAATCTGCCGTGCATTGGCGATTAAAAACGGCAATGCTTCCAATCGTCCTGTTAATTGCTGCCCCGGTAATTTTGCATCCACTGCGGTGTAACAGCCGGTGCCCACAAACACGGCATCGTAGTCGGCCAATATTTTCTCGAATGAAATATCTTTTCCGATATCGGTTCGCAAATGGAACTGCACACCCATTGCTTCCAGAACTTGACGGCGCGTTGCCATCACGTGTTTTTCCAATTTGAACGGTGGAATACCAAAAGTCAGCAAGCCGCCGATTTCTTCGTAGCGATCAAACACATCGGCCTGTATTCCGGCACGCGCCAAACGATCGGCACAGGAAAGACCTGCAGGCCCGGCACCAACCACTGCCACGCGTTTTCCGGTGGCAATGACTTTCGATAAATCCGGCCGCCAGCCTTGCTTGAAGGCTTCATCGACGATGTATTTTTCAATCGAGCCAATGGTGACCGATTCAAAGCCGGTATTGAGCGTGCAGGCACCTTCGCATAAACGATCCTGCGGACACACGCGGCCGCAGACTTCCGGCAAGGGATTGGTTTCATGCGCCAGTGTTGCCGCTTCGAACAAACGATTTTCCTGTACCAGTTTCAACCAGTTCGGAATGTAATTGTGGACCGGGCATTTCCATTCGCAATACGGATTGCCGCAATCGAGGCAGCGGCCTGCTTGCGCGCCGGCATTTGTACTATCAAAGCCACCGTAAATTTCTTCCCAACCATGGATGCGAAGTTGCGACGGAATTTCCTTCGGCATCTTGCGGGGCAATTCGAGAAACTGGAAATCTTTCTGGCTCATGCCGCTTGCCTCAATGAATCAATTAGGGATTCGAGGCTGGCTGCTTTCGGTTTTACCAACCAGAATTTGCCGATCACATCGCGATATTCTTCAAGCAATTGTTCGGCCCAAATACTGCCGGTTTCCTGTCGATGGGTTTGCAGCAGGAAACGCAGGTGCTGCAAATGACTTTCCATGCCTTCGGGTGACATCCGTAACAAGTCAATCAATTCCAGATTGCAGCGATCGACAAAATCTCGCTCCATGTCCAGCACGTAGGCAAAACCACCGGTCATGCCCGCGCCGAAGTTTTGTCCGGTGCGGCCCAGTACTGCCAACATCCCGCCGGTCATATATTCGGCACAATGATCACCCGCACCTTCAATCACGGCCGTCGCACCAGAATTGCGAACGGCAAAACGTTCGCCGGCACGGCCTGCTGCAAAAAGTTTTCCGCCAGTCGCACCGTATAAACAGGTATTGCCCAGAATGCTGGCATCGCGGGCGACAAAGCCGGAGTTTTTCGGCGGTGCGATCACAATTTTTCCACCGCACATGCCCTTGCCAACATAATCATTGGCATCACCCTGCAAGTACAAATGCAGACCGCCCACATTCCAGGCCCCAAGACTTTGTCCGGCCACGCCGGATAATTTTAGGGTGATCGGTGCTTCGCTCATGCCAAGATTGCCATGCTTTTTGGCAATCTCGCCCGATAATCTTGCGCCAATCGCACGATCGCGATTGCAGACTTCGTAGTTGAAAATACCGCCGGTTTTATGGGTAATGCTGTGTTGTAAATCCGACAGCATGCGGTTCGCCAATTCGGCATTATCGCGCGGCGGGTTTTTGGCATCGGTGCAATACTGGCTTTCCTCGGAAACATAACCGCTGGCGGCAAGTATTGGCGATAAATCCAGACATTTTTGCTTGTCGGTTTGCCCTTCGATGATTTCCAGCAAATCCACGCGGCCGATCAAGTCTTGCAGGCTCGATACACCTAACGCCGCAAGATGCTCACGCACATCCTGTGCAACGAATTTGAAGAAATTCATAGCCATCTCCGGCAAGCCGGTAAAATGCATTTCACGCAGGCGTTGGTCTTGCGTAGCAATACCGGTCGCACAATTATTCAGATGACAGATACGCAAATATTTGCAGCCCAGCGCCACCATCGGTGCGGTACCGAAACCGAAACTTTCCGCCCCAAGAATGGCCGCCTTGATCACGTCCAATCCGGTTTTCAAACCGCCATCAACCTGCACTCGCACTTTGTGGCGCAGATTGTTCATGCGCAGTGTTTGCTGTACTTCCGACAAACCGAGTTCCCATGGCGTACCGGCATATTTGATTGACGAAATCGGTGATGCGCCGGTGCCGCCATCATATCCCGACACCGTAATAAGATCGGCGTAGGCTTTGACCACACCGGCAGCAACCGTTCCAATACCGGCGTGCGATACCAGCTTTACCGACACCAAGGCATCGGGATTAATCTGCTTCAAATCGAAAATCAATTCGGCCAGATCTTCAATCGAATAAATATCGTGATGCGGTGGCGGCGAAATCAGACCGATGCCGGGTTTTGCATAACGCAAACGCGCAATTAATTCATTGACTTTATGGCCCGGCAATTGCCCGCCTTCACCGGGCTTGGCACCCTGCGAAATTTTTATCTGCAGCACTTCGGCATTGATCAAATATTCGGCGGTGACACCAAAACGACCCGAAGCAATTTGTTTTATCTTCGACGACTTTTCGGTGTGATTACGCGCCGGGTCTTCACCACCTTCGCCGGAATTGGAGCGCGCGCCAAGACGATTCATCGCGATGGCCAAGGCTTCGTGCGCTTCCGGCGACAAGGCGCCCAGCGACATGCCGGCCGAATCAAAGCGCTTCAATATTGCTTCGGTAGATTCGACATCATTAATGTCGATCGTTTTGCTTGCACGCAATTTTAGTAAATCACGCAATGTCGATGCAGGGCGTCCATTTACATGCTGTGCGTAGAACTGGTAGTCGGCGTAGTCGCCGGTACGCACCGACAACTGCAAACTGGCGATGACGTCCGGGTTGTACATGTGGTATTCGCCGTCATGCACGTAACGCAGCAAGCCGCCGTTGGATAAGCCTATGCTGTTGTCCCAGGCACGTTCTTTTAATTGCTCCGCATCTTCTTGAAGCTGGACGTAACCTGCGCCTTGAATGCGCGACGGCGTGCCGGCAAAACAGGTTTTTACGACTTCGTCGGCCAAACCGACGATTTCAAATAATTGCGCACCACGATAACTGCCAATGGTGCTGATGCCCATTTTCGAAATAATTTTCAGCAGACCCTTCTTGATACCGCGTCGATAGTTTCTTCCCAGCTCGGCATTTTCTTTTCCGCGCGGCAATTTGATCACGCCGCTTTCGCCCAACGCACGAATGGTTTGATAAGCCAGATAGGGATAAACGGCGGTGGCACCATAAGCAATCAAGCAGGCGAAATGGTGGGCGTCACGTGCCGTTCCCGTTTCGACTATCAGATTGCAATCACAGCGCAAGCCGACACTAATCAAGTGCTTATGAACAGCGCCGGTCACCAGCAGGGCATGTATCGGTAACTTGTCGGCGTCGGGGTAGCGGTCTGACAAAATGAGAATGATGGTTCCGCCCCGTACCGCCTGCTCCGCTTCAAGGCACAGGCGCTCAATGGCTTTCTGGAAGCCTTCGTCGGGCCCGCAATACAGATGCAGAAAATGTTTTGAATCGCGAAATTCAGGCAGGTTTAGAATCTGATTAACCTTGCGTTGCGATAGCACTGGCGAATTCAATGACAGACATTTTGCCTGTTCAGCACTAGATTCAAAGACATTGCCTTCCTTGCCAATCTGCGTACTGAGCGACATCACAACCCGCTCGCGTAACGGGTCGATTGGTGGATTGGTCACTTGCGCAAACGCTTGCCGGAAATAATCGTAAATCGAACGTTGTTGATGCGATAGCACCGCGAACGGCGTGTCATCGCCCATCGAGCCGGTAGTTTCCTGTTCGGTTTCCGCCAGCACTCGCAAAACGTTTTCGATTTCTTCGCGGCTCAGATGAAACAGTTTTTGAAATTTCAGCAAAGTATCGGCATCAAATGGTTTTCTGACCAAAGATGGATCGAATAATTCGGCGTCCAAATACTGCACACCCGCTTTCAACCATTGCTTGTAGGGCGCACGCGCTGCGTTGATGCGATCAATCATCGCGCTATCA
>JBDTTC010000167.1:0-6782 GCA_039930825.1 Arenimonas sp. | reverse complement strand
TAAACCGTGATGTGAAGCGCATGAAGCTGGCGAAGAAATACGCCGCAAAACGCGCCGAACTGAAAAAGGTTATCAGCAGCATTTCTGCTTCTTACGAAGACAAAATCGATGCTGCTACTAAGTTGCAAAAGCTTCCCCGCGATTCATCGCCGTGCCGCATGCGTAATCGCTGCGCACTGACGGGTCGCTCACGTGGCGTCTACCAGAAATTTGGTTTGGGCCGCAACAAGTTACGCGAAGCCACCATGCGTGGTGACGTCCCAGGCCTGCGTAAGGCTAGTTGGTAATCGTCAGGTTCCCGTTCGCGGGAACCCGGCGGATATCGGTGCACATAAAAAGGTAATGAAACAATGAGCATGACTGATCCAATCGCCGACATGTTGGTGCGTATTAAGAACGCACTCGCTGTTGGTAAAACGCAGGTATCGATGCCTGCTTCTAAAATGAAACTCGCCATTGCCACCGTCCTGAAGGACGAGGGTTACGTTGGCGAATTCCGCGTGATCGGCGAAGGCGCAAGAGCCACGCTTGAAATCGCGTTGAAGTATTACGAAGGCAAGCCGGTGATCGAGCGCATCGAGCGCGTATCACGTTCGGGTCTGCGTAGCTATCGTGGCAAAGACGATCTGCCGAAAATTCTCGGCGGTTTAGGCGTTGCTATCATTTCCACATCCAAAGGTTTAATGACCGATCGTCAGGCCCGCACTGCGGGTGTGGGCGGCGAAGTCATTTGCCTCGTGGCTTAAGGAGATAGACCATGTCACGCGTTGCCAAAAAGCCAATTAATTTGCCAAAAGGTGTTGAAGTTTCCGTTGCCGCCAGCAAGCTGAGCGTCAAGGGCACTAAAGGCACTTTGTCACTGGTCATGCCAGCCAATGTCGAAATCAAGAACGATAACGGTATCATCACCATGGTGCCTGCATCGGATGACGATATGGGTATGGCCGGTACTATCCGCGCCATCTTGTCGAACATGATTACCGGTGTTTCCGAAGGCTTCACTCGTAAGCTCGAATTGGTCGGCGTGGGTTATCGCGCTTCCATGACCGGCAACGATCTGAATCTGAGCCTGGGTTATTCGCATCCTGTGGTTTTCGCATGCCCGGAAGGCATCACTATCACCACGCCAACTCAAACAGAAATCCTCGTCACTGGTGCTGATAAACAGCGCGTCGGTGAAGTGGCCGCCAAAATCCGTGCGTACCGCAAGCCAGAACCTTACAAAGGCAAAGGCATTCGCTACTCCGGTGAGAAGATCATCATGAAGGAAGCCAAGAAAGCCTAATAAGGGTTTTCAGCTTACTCAAGGAAATAATCATGTTAAAGAAAATTGCCCGCATTCGTCGCGCCAAAACAACTCGCTGCCATATCCGCGATTTGGGCGTTGCCCGTTTGTCAGTTCTGCGTTCCGGTCAACACATCTACGCCCAGGTTTTTACTTCCGATGGCGCCACCGTGCTGGCTTCGGCCTCGACTTTGCAAGCAGATATCAAAGACGGTTTGAAGAACTTCAAGAACAAAGACGCTGCTGCCAAAGTTGGCAAAGCCGTTGCTGAAAAGGCACAGGCCGCTGGAATCGTCAAGGTTGCTTTTGATCGTTCCGGCTACCGTTTCCATGGCCGCATCAAGGCGCTTGCCGATGCTGCCCGCGAAGCAGGTTTGCAGTTCTAATTTGCAATAAATTATTTAGCGCGCCTTGATCTTTACCGATTCGGGCGCATGTTGTTAAACCATAACTATAAGCGGCAAAGCCGCAAAATTAAATTCAGGAAATTACATCATGAGTAGTAATGAACGTGATCGTGGTCGCGGTGAAAGCGACGATGGTTTTATCGAAAAATTGGTAGCGGTCAATCGCGTTTCCAAAACAGTAAAAGGTGGCCGTCAATTTACCTTCACCGCATTGACGGTGGTTGGTGATGGTGCAGGCAAAATTGGTTTCGGTTATGGCAAAGCACGCGAAGTGCCAGTCGCCATTCAAAAATCGATGGAATATGCCCGTAAAGCGATGGTCAACATCGATTTGAACGAAGGTACTTTGTGGCATGCCGTTAAATCGGGTCACGGCGCGGCGCGTGTATTCATGCAGCCAGCCTCTGAAGGTACCGGCGTAATTGCTGGCGGTGCCATGCGCGCCGTTATGGAAGCAGTGGGCGTGAAAAACGTTCTTGCGAAAGCCGTTGGTTCACGTAATCCGATCAATTTGGTTCGCGCCACCATCAAGGGCTTGAGTTCAATGCAGTCGCCTAAATTCATTGCAGCCAAGCGCGGCAAGAAAGTCGAGGAAATTACTCATGTCTGATAAAACCGTTACTGTTCGTTTGGTCAAAGGTTTGCGCGGAGCTCAAGGGCGTCATCGTCTTTCGGTAAAAGCACTTGGCTTGAATAAAATTAACGACGTTCGTGTATTGAAAGATAGCCCGCAAGTGCGCGGCCTCATCAACACAGTTCATTACCTGGTTCGTGTCGAAGACTGAACGAGTCAAGGAGAATTATTATGCGTTTAAATACATTGAAACCTGCTGATGGCGCCCGTCAAGAACGCCGTCGCGTTGGTCGCGGCATCGGTTCCGGCTTGGGTAAAACCTGCGGTCGTGGCCATAAAGGTTCGTTTGCTCGTTCCGGTAAAGGCAAGATCAAGGCTGGCTTCGAAGGCGGTCAAATGCCATTGCGCAAGCGTATGCCTAAGGTCGGATTCCGTTCCAAATTGAAGTTCGATACAGCTGAAGTGCTGTTGTATCAACTAGAAAATCTTCAAGCTGGTGAAATTGACATCACGGTATTGCGCGAAGCTGGTTTGGTTCCTGCGAAAGCCAAGCAAGTCAAAATCGTCAAAAAAGGCGAAGTCACCAAGAAATTTGTTCTGAAAGGTGTGATGTTCACCCCAGGCGCCAAAGCAGCTATTGAAGCTGCCGGCGGCAGCATTTCGGAGTAATACATTGTCGCAAGCTAATTCTGCAGCAGGTGCATTGAGCGGGCTCGGTAAATTTACCGAGCTGCGCAGTCGTTTGTTATTTGTACTAATGGCCTTGATCGTCTATCGCGTTGGTAGTCATATTCCGGTTCCTGGTATCAATCCTGCCGAATTATTGCGATTAATGGATAGCCAGAAAGGCACCATTGTCGACATGTTCAACATGTTTTCTGGTGGCTCCCTAAGCCGTTTCAGCTTGTTCGCATTGAATGTAGTGCCTTACATCTCTGCATCCATCATTGTGCAGTTGATGGGGCAGATTTATGGCCCTTGGAAGGCAATGAAAAACGAGGGTGAAAGTGGCCGTAGAAAGCTGACGCAGTATTCCCGTTACGGCGCATTGTTTCTTGCGATGGTTCAAGCCTATTTTCTTGCTTCCCAGCTTCAGCAGTCAGCAAACGTTGTTTACGCACCGGGCCCAGGTTTTGTGTTTACTGCTGTCGTTTGTTTGACGGCAGGTACCATGTTTCTGATGTGGTTGGGTGAGCAAATCACTGAGCGTGGTATTGGTAACGGGATCTCGTTGATTATCTTCGCCGGTATCGTTGCAGGACTTCCTGCTGCTGTGGGGAACGTACTTACCCAGGTTAGTGATGGCAGCATGGACGCTTTCGTTCTGCTGGTCATTGCCGCTCTAGTAATCGGTGTGATTTTCTTTGTGGTATTCATGGAGCGCGGCCAACGTCGTATTACCGTGAATTATGCGCGGCGTCAGGGTGGACGTCAGGCCTACATGAACCAGAATTCGCATTTGCCGCTAAAGCTCAACATGGCTGGTGTGATTCCACCCATTTTTGCTTCGAGCCTGATTCTGTTTCCGGCCACGATCTCTACTTGGATGAGCAGCGGCTCTGCGCTTGCTACGGATGAATCATGGCGTGGTTCAGCTTATCGCGGTCTACAAACGGTTGCCGAGGCTTTAGGTCCTAATCAGCCGCTGCATATGCTGCTTTACGGAGCGATGATTATAGGTTTTGCGTTTTTCTACACCGCATTGGTGTTTAATTCCCAAGAAACCGCAGACAATCTCAAAAAATCGGGCGCTCTTATTCCAGGCATTCGCCCAGGTAAAGCGACTGGCGAGTACATTGATAATGTACTAACTCGTTTAACTTTGATCGGTGGCTTGTACTTGGTGCTGGTTTGTTTGATGCCGGAATTCCTCCGTGCAGGTTTTAATGTGCCGTTTTATTTTGGCGGTACATCCTTGTTGATTGTGGTCGTAGTGGTAATGGACTTTACTGCTCAGATTCAAGCTCATATGACGTCACACCAATATGAGGGCTTGATGAAGAAGGCCAACTTGAAGGGCGGCTCGCGCGGCGGCTTCGCACGCGGGTAAGCGTTTGTTAGTCCCTGCGCAAGAGTAGCGCGGGGGGACAAGGAAGGGGCTTTGGTCGCTTTCAAGTCGATGAATACTTGTCGCCGGAGCATGGGCACACTCCCCATGCCAGGTTTTCTGTGCTTATTTAGCGCAGGGGACTTCTATGAAACACGAAGCTCTGTTATACTTTTCGATTCACTACGCTCAATCAGTTTGGAGATAACGTAATGGCACGCATTGCGGGCGTCAATTTACCCGTGCAAAAGCACGCTGTAATTGGCTTACAAAGTATTTATGGCATCGGACGTACGCGTTCGAAGCTGGTTTGTGAAGCGGCAGGGGTTACTCCTTCTGTCAAAATCCGTGACTTAACCGAATCTCAGGTGGATAGCCTGCGTGCGGAAGTTGCTAAGTTCATAGTAGAGGGTGACCTCCGTCGTGAAGTGGGCATGTCCATTAAGCGTCTTATGGATCTTGGTTGCTACCGCGGTCTTCGTCATCGTCGTGGCTTGCCGATGCGTGGTCAACGTACCCGCACCAATGCACGGACCCGTAAGGGCCCACGCAAAGCTATCAAGAAATAAGGGATAGCCAATAATGAATAAACCAGTTGCTAAAACCAAGAAGAAGATCAAGCGCATCGTCACTGACGGCGTCGCCCACGTCCATGCTTCTTTCAATAACACCATCGTTACGATCACCGACCGTCAGGGCAATGCCTTGTCTTGGGCGACTTCGGGCGGCGCGGGTTTCCGCGGTTCGCGCAAGTCCACCCCGTTCGCTGCTCAGGTAGCCGCTGAAAAAGCCGGCAAAACCGCGCTGGATTACGGTGTCAAAACCTTGGAAGTTCGCATTAAGGGCCCAGGCCCAGGTCGTGAATCTGCCGTCCGTTCTTTGAACGCTGTCGGTTACAAGATCATGAACATCATCGACGTAACCCCAATCCCGCACAACGGGTGCCGACCGCCTAAAAAGCGTCGCGTCTAAGGGATAGGAGAATAAATAATGGCTCGTTATATCGGTCCCACCTGTAAACTCGCTCGTCGCGAAGGCGCTGATCTCTCACTGAAGAGTCCAGCCCGCGCGATTGATTCCAAGTGCAAACTCGAACAAAAACCGGGTCAGCACGGCGCCGCCAAGAAAGGTAAACTTTCTGATTACGCAACTCAGTTGCGTGAAAAACAAAAGGTAAAGCGCATTTACGGTTTGTTGGAGCGTCAGTTCCGCAACTACTACAAAAAAGCTGCAACCAAAAAAGGCAACACTGGCGAAACATTGCTGCAAATGCTCGAAACGCGTTTGGACAATGTGATCTACCGCATGGGTTTTGCCGTTACTCGTCCGCAAGCACGCCAGTTGGTGTCGCATAAAGGCGTTTTGGTTAATGGTAAATCGGTCAATCTGCCGTCGTATCAAGTGAAAGCGGGAGACAGCATCCAGTTGTCGGAACGCGCACAGAAATATTTGAACGTGCAGGAAGCTCTCACACTAAATCAGCAAATGGATTTGATTCCTGGTTGGTGTGAAGTGGACGCCAAGAAATTTAGCGGCGTCTTCAAATCTGTACCTGACCGCGCCGATCTGCCTTCCGATATTAACGAAGCGCTGATTGTCGAACTGTATTCGAAGTAATTTTTAGGAGTGTCGCTGTCCATGACGGTTTCCGCCCACCAGGTGCTGCGCCCACGCGGCCCCAATATCGAACGCCTCGGTCTCAATCGCGCCAAAGTGGTTATCGAACCACTGGAACGTGGTTACGGCCACACGCTCGGCAATGCCTTGCGTCGCGTACTTTTGTCGTCCATTCCAGGCTTTGCCATCACGGAAGTCGAAATGGATGGCGTGTTGCATGAATACACCACTGTTGAAGGCTTGCAAGAAGACGTTCTCGAAGTTCTGTTGAACCTGAAAGACGTCGCCATTCGCATGCACAATACTGAATCCACCACATTGACCCTGCAAGCCCAAGGCCCAGGTGTAGTTACCGCTGCCGATATCAAGACCGACCACAATGTCGAAATCTTGAACGGTGAGCACGTGATCTGCACTCTGACCAAAGACACTGCAGTGAATATGCGCTTGAAGATTGAACGCGGTTTTGGTTATCAGCCGGCAGCTGCACGTCGCCGTCCTGATGATGAGACCCGTACGATTGGTCGCCTGATGCTGGATGCCAGCTTCTCGCCAGTTCGTCGTGTTGCCTATGCTGTTGAAGCCGCTCGCGTTGAACAACGCACCGACTTGGACAAATTGGTTCTAGATATCGAAACCAATGGCACCATCGACGCTGAAGACGCTATCCGTACAGCTGCCGATATCCTGACCGACCAATTGTCGGTATTCGGCGACTTCACGCAGCGTGATCGCAATGCTGCCAAACCTGCGGCTTCTGGCGTTGATCCGGTGCTCTTGCGCCCGATCGATGATCTCGAATTGACCGTGCGTTCGGCAAACTGCCTGAAAGCGGAAAACATCTACTACATC
>JBDTTC010000166.1:0-8216 GCA_039930825.1 Arenimonas sp. | reverse complement strand
GGCAGAATCGGGCCATGTGCCGAGTAATTATATGCAGTGCTGCCTGCCGGCGTGGCCACCAAGGCGCCATCGCAGACGAGTTCGTCCAGACGCACCTGACCATTCAAATGGATTCGTAAATGTGCGGTTTGCCGAGTCTGCCGCAATAGAGAAACTTCGTTGTAGGCAAGCGATTCAAAAACACCACCCGCCTCCGTCGTCGCCGTCATTTCCAACGGCCTTAAGACTGCTGGTTCTGCTGCGTGTAATCGTGCCAGTAATTCGCTCGGATTATGCTGATTCATCAAAAAACCCACCGTGCCAAGTTTCATACCAAACACCGGCAGTCCGCGTGCACCATGTTTGTGCAGAGTTTGTAGCATGAAGCCATCGCCACCGAGCGCACAGATGACATCGGCATTATCGGGCGTGTGCTGCTCGTGCTTGGCCAGCAATTGTTTAAGCGCCGCCTGAGCATCGGCGGTTGGGCTTGCTAGAAATGCGATGCGTGGATGGGCAGGTAATGGCATTGGTTTAGCTTACTCGATTTGAACGCGTAGGGGCGCCTGCACGCTGCGCCAAAAAAAAATCTGCCACGACAAAACAGGGCGCAGCAAGCAAGCGCCCCTACAAATTTACGCAGCCCGTGAACTCGCCGAGGCAATTTGCGCGAGGCGTCGCACGGCTACCGACAGGGTTGCAAAATCCATGCTGCGCAAATTACGCATATCGGCAAACATGCTCAGGGTGTATTTCAAGGTGGCATCATCTCGTGATAGCCAGTCCGCAACCAATTTATCGGCTGATTTATTGCCATCACCCTGTGACAACACAATGCCCACCAGAGCACGTTGCTGGGCTTGCAATTCATCACGTAATACGCCACGTGCCTGTGCATGCCAACGTCCTTCGACCGGCAATATCTCAACGTTATCCATCAGCCACTTGGTATGCAGCGCATCCGACAATGCGAAGTAAGCTTGCCCCACTTGAGCCACATCGGATTTACGCTCGATTGCAACTTCAATGATATCGAGCGCATAGGTCAGGTAAGGCAGCTTGGCGAAATCAGATGCCATATCCGAAGAGAAGCCCTGCTTCATCCAGGCTTTTTTATCTGCTTCAAGGCTTGCACGGCTTTCATCCGGCAGAATCCCTGGCAATGCTGCTTTCAATGCACGCATCGGCGCCGCATAGCGTTCGACTTGCGCTGCAATATTCAGCGTCTCGCCCGGCTTGTTCAATAACCAACGCGTCATGTTGCGTTGCAAATGCCAGATATCAGTCAGCGCCGAAATCTGTGCACTTTCCGAAGCCTTCAAATCCATATTGTCGATGCCAACCCACCAATCACGCGACTCAAGAATTTCACGACTGATCGTAAATGCTTTTGCAATTTGCGCCGGTGTCTCGCCGGTATCTTCTTGCATGCGCAGCAGGAAAGTCGAACCCATTCTATTGACCATGGAATTGGTCACCATTGTGGCGATAATTTCACGTCTCAGACGATGCTGCTGCATGTCTGCTGCATATTTTTCCTGAAGTGGTTTCGGAAAATAGCGTTGCAGTTCTTTCGATAGATAGGGATCTTCTGGAACATCCGAATCCAACAATTCATTGAAGATTACAATCTTGTCGTAGCTCAGCAATACCGATAATTCCGGACGCGTCAAACCCTGACCACGGGATTTGCGTTCACTAAGTTCAGTATCGGTGGGCAGAAATTCTATACCGCGATCAAGTAGGCCTTGCGATTCCAGCGTACGAATAAAGTGGCCGAATGAACCTAAACGTGAAGTACTCATGGCTTCCATCACACTGATGGCCTGATTCTGGCGATAATTATCCATCAATACCAATTCCCCGACTTCATCGGTCATGCTGGCCAGTAGAGTATTACGTTGCGGCAAAGTCATATCGCCACGTTGCACCACGGCACCAAGCAAAATTTTGATATTCACTTCGTGATCTGAAGTATCGACACCAGCAGAGTTATCAATGAAATCGGTGTTGAGCAGCACGCCCGCATGTGCCGCTTCGATGCGACCCCGTTGCGTCATGCCTAGATTGCCACCCTCGCCCACCATTTTGCAGCGAAGTTCGTTGCCGTTTACGCGCAAAGCATTATTGGCACGGTCACCGCAATCGGCGTGAGCTTCCGAAGTGGCTTTGACATAGGTACCAATGCCGCCATTCCAAAGCAGATCGACTGGTGCCTTCAAAATGGCATTCATTAAATCCGCTGGCGTCATCGTTTCGAGATCGGTTTCAATATTTAATGCCGCTTTTATTTCCGGTGTAAGTGGAATAGTTTTTGCATTGCGTGCATGAACGCCGCCACCAGCCGAAATGAGACTCTTGTCGTAATCATCCCAACTTGAACGGGGAAGTTTGAATAAACGATCTCGCTCCTTGAACGAAATCGCGGAATCAGGGTTTGGGTCCAGGAAAATATGGCGGTGATCAAACGCGGCCAGCAAACGAATTTTTTCCGACAACAACATGCCGTTTCCGAAAACGTCACCCGACATATCGCCAACGCCGACACAGGTGAAATCCTGTGTCTGGCAATCGCGCCCGAGTGCACGGAAATGGCGCTTGACCGATTCCCAACCGCCTTTCGCGGTAATGCCCATTCCTTTGTGGTCGTAGCCTACAGAACCGCCCGATGCAAATGCATCATCAAGCCAGAAACCGTGTTCGGCAGAAATGCCGTTCGCAATATCGGAGAATGTCGCGGTGCCTTTATCGGCTGCAACGACCAGATATGGATCGTCCTTGTCATGGCGAACTACATCCATCGGGGGAACGATTTTTCCCTCAACGATATTGTCGGTGATATCCAGCAGGGCATTGATGAAGCGTTTGTAGCAAGCAATGCCTTCTGCCAGCACCGCATCCCGATCCCCAGCGATCGGCGAGCGTTTAACGAAGAAACCGCCTTTCGAACCGACCGGCACGATCACGGTGTTTTTTACCATCTGTGCTTTTACGAGTCCCAATACTTCCGTACGGAAATCTTCTCGGCGATCCGACCAGCGCAAACCACCACGAGCTACGGGGCCAAAACGTAAATGCACGCCCTCAACCCACGGCGAGTACACGAAAATTTCTCGATACGGACGCGGTTTCGGCAAATCGGGGAGTTTCGATGCATCAAATTTAAAACTGATGTAATCGCGGTAGCTTCCATTCTTTATTTGATAAAAACTGGTTCGCAATGTTGCCTTGATTACCGTGATGAAGCTACGAAGGATGCGATCTTCATCGAGGCTGGCGACTTTTTCCAGGAAGATGGCAAGTGCATCGTCGCAAGCATCGAATTGTGCTTCACGATCAAGCGCACGGTCTGCGGCGATTTCTTCCAGGATCGTGGCAATTTTTTCACGTTCCGCGACCGGGACAATGTCTATCAAGCTTCTATGCAAACTGTTGCAAGTTGCCGCATCGGCTTTTTCATCACGGCAAGGTTCAAAGCGTGCAGCAAACAATTCGACCAGCAAACGGGCAATCAATGGATAGCGAACCAGCGTCTCTTCCATATAGGTCTGCGAGAATGGCACACCGGCTTGCAATTGGTATTTGCAATACCCTCGCAATACTGCCACTTCGCGCCAGCTCAAACCTGCTGCCAATACCAAACGATTGAAGCCGTCACTCTCAGCTTCGCCGGCCCATACAGCACCGAAAGCTTTTTCGAATCGCGCACGCGAATTTCCTACTTCAATTGTTCCTGCAGTAGGTTCTACCTCAAAGTCCTGAATAACGATGCGCCTATCATCCAGATTTAATTCGTACGGATGCTCGCTGTTGATGCGAAGGCCGAGGTTTTCAAGCATGGGCAATGCATCTGACAATGCAATTTCCTTGCTTAAGCGAACCAGCTTGAAACGCAAACCCTTATCGTCCGGAAAGCGATAAAGATTCAAACGCAGTTGATCATTGTTTTCCAGTAGATCGGCTTGCTCGATATCCTCTGCAGCAATATCCGGAGTTACTGAGTCAAGATAGGCTGCAGGCAGTGCACGGCCAAAACGGCTTGCCAGCTTTAGGCCTTTCTCTTCGCCATTCCGTTGCACGAGCATGTCACGCAATTCATCTTGGAAGTTGCGAACAATGCGCAGCAATTCCGACTCCAGCATTGCAGTATCAGCAGTTGCTTTTTCACCATTCTTCGGGCGAATGGTCAGGTGCAGTTGCGCTAGTGGCGATTCACCGATTTGAATATTGGTATCCAGACGTTCGCCTTTCAATTCGCGCATGAACAAGGCTTCGATGCGTTCACGAACTTCGGTACTAAAACGATCGCGCGGAATATAGACCAGCGCAGAATAAAAACGTCCGAACGGATCACGACGTAAAAAAAGTTTTGGGCGCACGCGTTCCTGCAACCCAAGAATGCCCATACAGGTGCGCGAGAGTTCTTCTGTGTTGGCCTGGAAAAATTCGTCGCGAGGAAGTGTTTCCAGAATATGACGTAGTGCCTTGCCACTATGGCTGTTTTCGCCAAGGCCGGAAGCCTCCATAACGGCTTCATGGCGCTGACGAACTAGTGGGATTTCCCACGGACGACGTTTGTAGGCGCTTGATGTATACAAACCAAGGAAACGCTGTTCGCGAATCGCTTTACCGCTTTCATCAAACACCAATACACCGATGTAGTCCATGTAGCCAGCACGATGCACAGTGGACCGTGCATTAGTTTTGGTCAGAATTAATGGTTCCATCGTGGCGCCCGCAGGCAAATCAGCTGCGGCCAAGCCTGCCAGTGGACGGGGTTTAACATCATCATCTTTGCCACGCATCAAACCTAGACCCGTGTTGGCAACGACAGTAAGCATACGTTTATTTTCAATATTGCTGACTTCATATTCGCGATAGCCCAGGAAAGTAAAATGGTTATCTGCTGCCCAACGTAAAAAATCCTGCGCCTCGGCGCGCTGACTTGTCGTGGCAGGCATAGGGCGCGTTGCCATTTCATCGGCGATCGCATTCATCTTGTCGCGCATGATTTGCCAGTCGGCGACCGATTCGCGAACATCGCTTAATGCGGCTGCGATGGCTTGGCGTATTTTTTCCATATCGTCGGTGCTGGCCTGACGATCAATTTCAAGATAGATAAACGATTCGTTCTTGCCGGAATCGGTTGACGTGAGTTGGCCGTTAGCATCGCGTGAAATCAACATCACTGGATGCACCAAAGTATGCAGAGAACAGCCGAAATTACTCAATACCATGCTGACCGAATCCACCAAGAACGGCATGTCGTCGTTAAGGATCTGGATGACGGTGTGGCTGGTTTCAAAACCATCGCTGGCTTGTTGCGGATTGAATACTCGAATATGGACGATGCCGGCCTGCCGCTTCTGGATAAAAGCGAAGCTGCTAAGGGCGATATTGGCCCATTGCTGCGCACTGCGCAGGGCTAATTCTTCCTCCGGTAAGCGCGCATAAAATGCAGCGGCAAACGTTTGAATTTGGTTAGCAGCAATACCCGTCAGGCCAGTGCTGGCAGCAGTAATAATGGCATTCTGGGACTCAGTGGGGGCGGTTTGGGCGCTCATAAAATACGGTCTAGTGGGACAAGACAGGTATTGTAACGATTGCCACGGGGCGGATGCTATCAAAATAGGGCAAATGCTTTAAAAATCAGATAGCTCCAATTTCTATGATAAAAGCGCCTCCGGGCCGCTAAACGATCGCTCTAATCGCCCTTAACGCATCAGAAAGGATGGCTAAAGCTTCCCCCAGAATTTCATCTTCAACAGTCAGCGGCACCAGTACACGAATGGTATTGGCGTAAACGCCGCAGGAAAGCAAAATGAGGCCTAACTCTGCGGCATGCGTCGTTAGCGCTTTGGTTGCATCAGGATCTGGCGTATTTGAGCTACCGGGCTGAATAATTTCGAAGGCCACCATAGCGCCTAAACCGCGAATTTCACCAATACCAAAGCGTGCATCTTTCCGTAATTCAACTACAAAATCGTGAATACGGCATCCTATTGCTCGGGATCGTCGCAGCAGGTTTTCCGATTCGATGACATCGAACACCGCCAATGCTGCGGCACAAGCGACCGGATTGCCGCCGTAAGTACCACCCAAGCCACCTGCCGCCGGCGCATCCATTACTTCGCTGCGTCCAACAACGCCTGCTAATGGCAAACCGCCGCCAATCGATTTGGCAACTGTGATGATGTCGGCATACACATCGAAATGCTCCATCGCAAATAATTTTCCGGTACGTGCAAAACCACTTTGCACTTCATCGGCAATTAATAAAATCCGGTACTCGTCACAAAGTTTTTTCAGCGACGACATGAATTCAGGCGGCGCGACGGTAAAACCACCCTCGCCTTGCACCGGTTCTATAATAAATGCAGCAACACGCGTTGCTTCAATATCGAACTTAAATAAATGCGCAATATCATCGAGAGCATCCTGCACAGTCACGCCATGATATGCATGCGGAAACTTGGCGTGATAGATATCAGACGGGAACGGGCCGAAACCGGTTTTATAAGGCACTACCTTGCCGGTTAAAGCCATTCCCAACATCGTGCGGCCGTGAAAACCGCCCGAGAACGCAATCACACCGGGGCGCTTGGTATAGGCACGTGCAATTTTTACCGCATTTTCCACCGCTTCGGCGCCAGTACTAACAAAAAAAGATTTAGCATTGCCTTGAATCGGTGCATTGGCATTGAGCTTTTCAGCCAATGCCACATAGGGTTCGTAGGGCATTACTTGAACGCAGCTGTGAATGAAGGCATCTAGTTGTTTTTGAATCGCCGCCATCACTTTTGGATGGCGATGCCCGGTATTTAGCACCCCGATTCCACCGGCAAAATCGATATATCGCTTGCCATCGGCATCCCAGATTTCGGCATTCAGTGCACGCACGGCATAACGCTGGGTTGCATGCCCCACCCCACGCGCAACGGCGGCTTCGCGGCGCTGCTGCAACTCTGTATTTTTACTCATACCGGTGTCCCCGCCGTTTAAAGTGTTGCTGCTGAAAACATTCTATCGCTAATTATTTACGGTAAAGATGTTATAAGCTAGTGAACAGGTTTTAAGGACCGGCAAGTCCAATCTGTATCCATAAACCTAGCGAGCGAGAATGACCATGCCTGTAACTATTTGCCCCATTGCGATAGCAGTCGGCTGCAGAAAATGTCCAATTTATGTTGCCTGCCCGGTGAAATCTATCATCGGTGATCAAGCACCCAAACAGCCGGAAAAATCCCTGAGTCGCTCAGCACCCAAAAAAAGAAGCGCGAAGAAAAAAACGACAAAGAAAAAAGCGGCCTGATCTCATCTTGTTTCCAATAACCCGGATTTTTCAAAGTCCATTCAAGTACACCTAATTTACGAATCCGATGAGCGTATTTATGCGGTAAAGACCGGCCCGAAAAGTGGTCTTTGTCTGTAGATGTGTTCAGCTACAGGAATCCTTTCGAAAATAGTTTTACCATGAGAAGTTCGTCGTTCAACAAACTACCTACGCCTCCACCACTTGCTGATAGAAAAAAACTGCATTTTGGTATTTTACGGCTTACTGCCCGAAATTACCGGCACATGCCACACCGCGTAATTTGGCGGCGACTCTATGGCCAGTACTAATTGGTTCATATCGGCAATCACTACATCTATGCTTCGGCCAGAAGCTTCAGCGAGAACGGCGGCGTAACCGTCCCGCCATGAACGGATGATTCCTGCGAATGTAGAACGCGGTACGCGTAAGGTATCAACGGTAATGTAGTCCATCGTGATATTTCGATAACCAGCATTTTCCAGCAAAGCGGGTGAATGCCGTCCGATCCGGCCATCACAATTTATGCTGCGTAGAAATTTTATTGCGTGCTCGTTCCAGAAACGATCTGGATCAAGTTCAGTGACGGGAAAATGCAGCATGCCGTAATCTTCGGATAACAAATGCAGCACAGCGCCCGGTTTTAATACTCGGGTGAATTCGGCGAGCACGAGCTGGAAATCAGGAACTGCTTGTGACATGTGGCGGCAAACCAGTAAATCAACGCTCGCATCTTCGAAGCCTAAAGCAAATGCATCGCCTTGTTCATATGCAACCCGGTCAGACATTTTTTCGCTATCTCGCCTGGCAAATAGAAGATTGGATTCCAGGATATCCATACCTGTGACTATTGCTTCCGGATAATGCTCGGCTAGGCGGCGTGTGATCTCACCGGTACCACAACCAACGTCCAAAATACGGATGA
>JBDTTC010000165.1:0-3214 GCA_039930825.1 Arenimonas sp. | reverse complement strand
TTGCGCGTAACTTATTGGAAATGGCCGAACTGAAAGTGCCGATTATCTGTACGGTGATTGGTGAGGGTGGTTCCGGCGGTGCACTGGCAATTGGCGTTGGTGATCGGACTTTGATGCTGGAATACAGCACCTACTCGGTGATAACGCCGGAAGGTTGCGCATCGATTTTGTGGAAAAGTGCCGACAAGGCACGCGATGCCGCCGAAGCCATGGGAATCACCGCCAATCGTTTGTTCGAACACAATCTGATCGACAGAATCATTCCGGAACCACTCGGCGGTGCGCATCGCGACCCCGCCGCAATGGCTGCCACTTTGAAAGAAACCATTCTTGAAGAACTGGTGGAACTCGAAAAACACGACATCAGCAGCCTGCTTGAAATGCGTTACAAAAGATTGCGTAGTTATGGTGCGTTCGAGGCTTGATTATTTATGCACAAGAGCAAACTTTGCGGCTTCATCATTGATTGTCAAACCGATGACGTAAACAGTGCCGCCAATTTCTGGGGTGGCGCACTCGGCATGGAAGTAAAAAAACTGCCGGAAGAAGAAGGTGAAAAATATGTTCGCCTGCTCGACCCCACCGAGCATTTGCATATCGAAGTCCAAAAAGTGTCGCACGAGTCGCGCATGCATCTGGATATTGAAACCGACAATATCGAAGCCGAAGTGGCACGACTCGAAGCTCTTGGTGCAAAACGTGTCAAGAAAATCCACACATGGTGGGTAATGGAAGCACCGACCGGACAACGTTTTTGCGTGGTCAGGCAAAGCTCGAAAAATTTCGACCAGCAAGCGGCTGTGTGGAAGTAGGCAACCTGCCAGCAGATTCATCGGAAAACAACGCGCTGCTGGAAAAATTACGAGCACAGCTGGATATCCACGGCAAAAAATTTCTCTGTGCTTTCAGCGGCGGGCTTGATTCGAGCGTGTTGCTGCATGCCACAGCGCAAATTCCCGGCATTCAACTTCGGGCAATCCATATTCATCACGGCTTGCATCCCGATGCCGACCAGTGGGCAGAACATTGCAAAAAAGCTTGTAGCAAGCTCAATATCGAACTTAAAGTCGTCAAGGTCCAAGTAAATAGAAAAGACGGTAAAGGCACCGAAGCGGCCGCTCGCCACGCGCGTTACCATGCCATATCAAAAAATATCCGGGGCGATGAAGTTCTGCTGACTGCGCATCATCTACAAGACCAGGCCGAAACACTGATGTTACGATTGCTGCGAGGCTCGGGCAGTCAAGGTCTTGGTGCGATGCGTGAACTGAGCTCGGCACATGGCTTCAAACAATTACGTCCTTTTCTTTGGGTTCCCAGGGCCGACTTGCATGAGTATTCGGACGCCGAAAAACTGACCTGGATCAACGATCCATCAAACGAAAAAACTGATTTCGACAGGAATTATTTACGCCACGAAATTTTTCCTTTACTTGAAAAGCGCTGGCCACGGCTTGCAATGCATCTTTCCCGAAGTGCCGAATTACTTGCAGAAGAACATCAATGCCTGCGCGAACAAAGCGAAATTTTTCTTTCGCAAATTCAAGGCATCGATAAGCAGACAATTTCAGTATCGGCATTGCTGCAATATTCGAAATCTTGGCGCGCACAAATTTTGCGTGCATGGACCTCATCCCTCAATGCCCCAGCACTGCCCGCGAATATTTTGCGGGAAATCGAACAATCCCTGCTATTGGCAAAACCGGATGCACGTTCGCAAGTACGATGGGCCGATACTGAAATTACCCGCTGGCGCGATTGTCTTTATTTAGCCGAAACAAGACCCGCCATGCCTGAAAACTGGCAATGTATTTGGGATGGCAACGATTCGTTCACGATGCCGAACGGCGATTGCTGGGGTTTTCAATCCAGCGACCCACTGGCTGATGTTGCACCACTGATACAAAGTGCTCTGGACGGAGATTTATTGGTCCGTTTGCGAAAAGGTGGCGAGAACATTCGTCTTGCCAATCGCGAACATCACTCCAGCATCAAAAACTGCCTGCAAGAGCTGGGTATGCCCCCTTGGGAACGTCGTAAGTTGCCTCTGATTTTTACGGCGGGGGGCGAGTGCCTGGCCATGGGTGATGTCCTGACATCGGCCCGTTTCAAAGTTTTTTGCGAACTACACCAGATGCGATTTTCGCGCAGGCCTTAACTGATACCAGCCGTAGGGGCGCAGCAAGCATGCGCCCCTACGTGGATAATTTTTTACTGGGTTTGACCGTTCGGGCTGAAGACATCAGACTAAGGGCATGGCTACCAAAAAATCCGACCCGACTCCTGCATCCGTGCCTTTCGAACGTTCACTCGACGAGCTTGAGGCGCTGGTGCAAAAAATGGAAAAAGGCGATCTTAGCCTCGATGATTCTTTGGCGGCATATGAACGCGGCGTCGGTTTATATCGTCAATGCCAAACCGAATTGGAACAGGCGGAATTGCGGGTGCGTTTATTGAGCAACCCGGAAAAACCCGAGACGGCATCGGATTTCCATTCCGATGACAGCTGACATAGAGCGTTGGCGTAAGCGTGTAGAAACGGTTCTCGACGCTGCACTTCCATCCGAAAATATTGCGCCGAAACGCCTGCATCAAGCCATGCGCTACTCGACGCTCGGTGGTGGCAAGCGTATTCGTGCCTGCCTGGTTTATGCGAGCGGCTCACTATTTGATGCTTCAGAAAATTCACTCGATGCACCTGCCGCAGCGGTTGAAATGACGCATGCTTATTCCTTGATACATGATGATTTGCCATCGATGGATAATGATAATGTGCGACGCGGCAAGCCTACTTTACACATCGCTTTCGACGAAGCTACTGCGATCCTCGCCGGTGACGCGTTGCAAACGCAGGCCTATTTGAAACTGGCGCAATGCGCTACCACTGATGCCATTCGCATAGCCATACTGCAAAGCCTTGCGGAGGCGTCTGGCGCTGCAGGTATGTGTGGTGGCCAGCAAATGGATATGGATGCCACCAACGAACTGCTTAGCCTTGCTGAACTCGAAGCACTGCATAGCCTGAAGACCGGTGCCTTGATTCGCGCCAGCGTTCGCATGGGAGCGCTGATCGGCCACGCCACTAGTTCCGAGTTACTGGCGCTGGATGAATTTGCCAGTACTCTTGGGCTCGCCTTCCAGATTCGCGATGATATTCTCGATATTGAAGCCAGCACCGAACAGCTTGGCAAAACGGCCGGCACAGACATTGAGC
>JBDTTC010000164.1:0-18112 GCA_039930825.1 Arenimonas sp. | reverse complement strand
AATGGCTGTGACATCCGCACTGCGCGGCGTCTGCATCAGGAAGGCCGCTTCGCCAAACAACTGCCCCGTCCCCAATGTAGTTAATACGCGGCGCTGTCCGCGCTTTTTCGAAGACACCTCGACGGCACCTTCGAGAATAAGATACATAGAATTGCCACCATCGCCTTTATTCAGCAGAACATCGCCAGGCCCTGACGCAATTTGCTCGGCAGAAAGAAACAGCTGCTGTTTTTCTTCGCCGTCCAAGTCATCCAGCAATGGAATGCTCAAATCCATCAGGCGCTCGTCGAACTGTTTCAGAAAATCGTCCACGGCCAGCACGCGCACACTACCCGGTTTGCTATGGGCAGCAAACTCCTGCTCGAACCAATCGCCCAAACTAACGTTGGGCGGGTATTGCATGACCTGCATAAGCAGAGGTGATTTCACCGCTTCGAAATGGCCCCAGTCACCCGCAATCATGACCATCGGAACTCTAAAGCCTGCCTCTTCATGCACAAAACCAGACTTGTAGCGGCGAAAACCCATCACTTCATACAAAGACACCAGATGCGACTGGCAATGAAGAAACGCCAATTCACCACCCGCCTGGCGAATGCAATCGAAAGCGGTTCTGAAAAATTCCGCAGCCAGTCCCTTGCCACGGAAATCATTGGTCACGATCATTCGCGAAAAAATAAATTGCTGATTCGATTCAACCGGAAATTTATCGTTGTCATACAGCTCGCGCCAACTGCTGTTTTCTTCGAGCTGATCAACCGGGGTAATGCGGAACGTGCCAACGACCTGATCATGATCGAAGGCGGCCAAGACGATGGAATATATGTCTTCGGGATCTACCAAACGCTGCAAATCATCATCGCAACCCTCGGGACGACGACCTAGTTCATTGACATAAACGCGGTAGCGCAAGCGCGCGACCGCATCGAGTTCTTCAGCCGACTTGATTGGTCTGATTTGCAAATGGCTGAGCTTTTTGCTGGCAACATCCATCGCGCTGCTCCCTCAAGCTGCTAATTCCGCATTCTGGCACCCTTGCCACTCCCATTTCAGCCTTGTGTCATCGGGAAAGTGCCGGTTATCGGGAAACTCGCCGGGTTTTCGGCGCTCAGCTTAGTTAGCCGGCTTTTTTGGGCTTCCTATATGTTTGTCGAGAAAGGCGAGTAAGCGTTCTGCAAAATCCAGCTTGTTAACCATCAGATAATTCCCATGCCCTTCCTTGGCATAAATAACCGTTTCAACCGGAATATGGTTTTTTTCCAATGCTGCCTGCATTCTTTTTGTATGCACCGGAGGAGCGGTTTCATCCGAATCGCCTGCCGCCAGCAATACCGGGATTTTTATTTTATGTGCGACCAAATTCGGCGAGTAAAGATCAAAATCCTCAGAGCCCATCGTCAAATCGAAAAACTTGCGGCCTGCGGTATTGACATCGCTATCGTCGGTATACACCTTGGCCAAATCGTAAACACCGACATTCCCGATTGCGCATTGATATAGACCCGACTCTTTCGCGGCACCCATCAATGCAGCATAGGCGCCATAGCTGGCACCATAGATGCAAATCCTTTTAGAATCGGCGATACCTTGCTTAATCAGCCATTGGGTTGCATCGGTCAAATCGTCCTGCATGGCGCGCCCCCAGCCATGGTAGCCCTTGACCAGAAACTCCTTGCCGTAATTCCCCGATCCGCGGAAGTTGACCTGCATCACGGCATAGCCGCGATTGGCCAGAAGCTGTGTTTCCGGATTGAATCCCCAGGTGTCGTAGACACCAAATGGACCACCATGCGGATTGATGACGACAGGCAAATTCTTGCCGTTGCTGCCTCTTGGAACGGTCAGAAAGGCATCGATGTCGAGACCGTCACGGGCCTTGAATTTCACCGGTGTCATGACCGCCATGTCTTCACTTTTAAACCAGCTGGCACTGGAGGCGACTATGGAAACTTTACCTGTGCTTCGATCGTAAAGATAAAACTCCGCCGGACGCGTGTCGGAGCTCACCATGTAAATCGCGCGCTGGCCATCCTTGGTATAAGAAGTCGGCCAAACATCATCTTCCGGGAATGCATTGAGCAGTTTCTTCAAGTCTTGCGCATAAGGATTGTCTTTCTGGATAAAACTGGTTCTTGGCAGTCCATCATTGAAGCGGATGGCATATACACCTCCATCGATGGGTGATGTAAGAACGCTCTCGGGGTTGACGTTGTCATCGCGCATCAACAAGGTTTTTTGTCTGGTTGCCATGTCAAATTCGTAGACGCCATCGGGGCCCTTGTCGTCTTCAATCTGCAAGTAAGCTTTTTTGCTATCCGCCGAATAGCCAAGAATCGAAATAGATTGGTTGGTGTCGGCTTCCTTGTTTATCAGCTCCCAGGAAGCTTTGGGGGTTTCCTTGAAAAACAAACGCTGGGTAATTTGTTGCGCAAAGCTACAATAAGCAAAATAGACATCCCCAAGTGCATTGGCCTCGAGGTCGCAGTTCTGCTCTGGTCCATATACGGGAAGTCCGTGCTCGGTACCCGTCATCACATTCATGCGCTGGGCGATAGGGGCATCGCCATAGAGAGCCTTTTTATTGGTACTCACCAGCACATTATTGTCGTCATCCAACATCCTGCTGAGCACAGTGCCATCGCTCAAGTGGCCTTGCTTGCTGCCATCGGCATTGACACCGTAAATAGCCCACAAGCCTTTTGGCTGGGACAAACGTCCAATCTTCATGGCGGCATTAAATAAAATCCGTTCATTGTTGACCCAGTAAAAGCGAGTGATATGGGCCTTTTCCTGAAGTACAACTTTGCCGGTCATTTTCATGTCCGCGAGCCTGAGAATAATCAGTACGGTGCGATTTTCCTGAGGCACCGACGCGGCAAGATACTCGCCGGTGGGTGAGATTCGAATCATCTCGAAAGAATTGTCTTTATAAAAATCACTGACGGGGTATTTTTTTACCTCCGTCGCATGACCGGGTGCTTGCACACAGAGTGCAAGAATGAAGATAGCGAGTGGTGAAAGCAATGGGAGTTTCATGATTTCCTAGTACAGCGAGTGGTTAAGATGTTTCGGGTTTTGCTTCCGAGGCATTCGGAGCAGAGTCTCGTTTTTCAGCTTGTTTGGCGGCGGCCTTTTTTGCCTTTTTGTCCAGTTTTTCCTACTCGATTTCTTCTTTTGTCTTGCAGGCCAGAATGCGCTCGTTACCCAGCACACGGATGGTCCAGTCGCGATCCAGATCGGTCTTGGCCTGTCCGGTGACGATGTAACGAGTGCAGTGCTTCATGTTGAGCTAGAGCGACTTATCACGATTAGCAGTGGCGATTTTCTTCGCAGAGTATTCGGCTGTCATCTGTATGAAATGGGATCCGGGCTCTAATTTCATATCATCGCGCACACCAAAATAGGCTTTACCATCAACGGCCCGTACTGACACCTGGAAATTATTGGTAACGGTTTGATCGATATCTCGTGTCTCGATTAATGAATACGGCGCTGTCGCCAGCATGGGTAGAATAAATACCGCACCCAAACTCATTTCATTTCCTTGGGTTCATTTTTCAAGGTACGCTCGAACAATTCATAAATCCGGCGATATTGGTCATACCAACTCTCCGGGTGCACATAGGCATGGCGTTCGAGCGGATAACTCGCCACTTCCCATTTATCTTTTTTCAATTCGATTAGCCGTTGCGACATACGCACGGAATCCTGGTAGAAAACGTTGTCGTCCATCATGCCGTGGCCGATCAGCAAATTGCCGCGCAGATTCTCCGCATACTCAATCGGCGACGATATTTTGTAGGCTTCCGGATCCAACTGCGGCGTATTCAAAATATTGCTGGTGTATTCGTGGTTGTAGGAAGTCCAGTCGCTGACCGGGCGCAAGGCCGCACCGGATTTAAATGCATCGGGGGCACGGAACAAAGCCATGTAACTCATGAAGCCGCCGTAACTGCCGCCATAAATGCCGACTTCTGCGCGATCACCATGCTGGTTATCCACCAACCAATCAACGCCATCAAGATAGTCTTCCAGTTCCGGATGTCCCATTTGGCGGTAAATCGCAGTGCGCCAATCGCGACCATAACCTTCGGAAGCACGGTAATCCATATCGAGAACGATATAGCCTTTTTGCACGAGCATATTATTGAACATCTGTTCGCGGAAATAAGTCGGATAACGTGCATGCACGTTTTGCAAATAACCGGCGCCATGCACGAACATTACGATCGGATATTTTTTTCCTGCTTCATAGTTTGCCGGCTTGTAGAACTTTGCCCAAATTTTTCCGGCGCCGTGTTTCGAAGGCACCTGCACGAATTCCGGCGTGATCCAGTTGCGAGCCTTGAATTCAGCCGTGCGGGTGTCGGTCAGTTTCACGGTGGCGCCATCGGCCACATTCACCGTTGCAATTTGTGCCGGCAGGTAACTGGCCGAATAACGCACGAGCAAGGTATTACTATCGGGTGAGAGACTGAAATCTTCCACGCCGTCCAATGCGGTGACTTCACGAAGATTGCCATTGCGGTTAACGGCGCAAACTTCATAATCACCGGGCCAGGCACGATTGCATAAAACATAAGCCGTGGTTTTATCGTTTGACCATATTGGCGACGATGCTTCCCATTTACCGCTGGTCAATGCGACCGCTTTTGCACCTAGCGCCTGGGTATAGAGATGCGAATAGCCGCTTTCTTCCGACATGTACCAAAGCGTGTTGTTATCGAGCCAGCCGAAATCATTGAAGTTCCAGTTAATCCAGGCCTGGTCGGTCAGATGGTGCCGTGAAACCAGTTTGCCGTTTGCGAAATCAAGGGTCGCAATCCAGCGGTCCTTGTTGTCGATCGCACGAAACATCACGGCAACCTGCGTGCCTGCATCGTTGAATTGGGCGGCATCGATTCGAACAACGCGATTGCCTTTCAATGCATCGATTTTTTGTGCCTTGCGCATATCGGCCAAGGGATCAATTGCAATACCCGGCAAACCATCGAGCGAAATATCCTGCGCGACACCGGTGCGTGGATTTACCAATTTCAGGTTTTGCGGGGTCGGTGAATTCCTGCCAACACGGGTACGCTCGTCTTCGAATTCTTCATAACCTGATTCGGTCACATACTTTTGCAATTTACCGACGCGACCTTCATCGGCACCCTTTACCGAGGTAACCGCCAGCAGCCATTGTCCTGCCGGAGATAAAGCCGTCCAGTCAATCTGGATATCACTACCGAGATAGGCCTTGTTGATTGCGCGCGTGCTGTCGGCTCTGCGATCCGCTTCTGCCTTCGCCTTCAATTCATCGCGGTCATTCTTGATTCGTTTCAAGGTGCTGATCAGGCGCAATTGCATATCACGCAATTCATCTGCTTTCGCGGCCTTATTCGGATCGTTTTCGGCGACAGGCAACGCAGCCGGCTCCTGCAAATGCGAATTCAGCGACCAGCGGAACCATTGGTTGTCCTGGCGATAAAGCACTGCCGTGCCGTCGGCACTGAAGCGAGGATCGGCTTCAGCTTCATTGCTGCGGGTAACTTGCAGCAATGAGCCGTTCGCCAGATTGCGCAAAAACACGTCGCCGTTACGCACAAACAAGGCTTGCTGGTGCCGGGCATCGAAAACAAAACTATTGCCGTCCTCATTGGCAAGTTCGCTTACTTCCACTTTTTTTGCGGAGCCTCCTGCCTTGCTGACCACGAAAGTATCGCGAATGGGTGAGCCGGCCCGTTTCTGGTTGTATTGCAGATTCTGGCTATCCCAGCTCCACCAGGCACCTTCCACCGGGGTTCCAATCCAATCTGGGTGCGCCATTGCCTGATCTAGAGTGATAGGCGTGGTTTGTGCCTGAACAGACACACTGGCCAGTACAGCCAGTACAAACAAACGAACTCGCATGGAAACTCCGATGCATGGGATGAATGGAAAGGTCGCTAGATTAGCAAATACGCTACCGCTTTGAGCCCCAGTCGGCGACAATTCACCCTTGCCATACGATATTTCCATGATCGCCCATATTTATAAATCTCTGCGTAAACCCGATGCCTACCTATATCTGCGCGATAAAGATGCCTTCGGTATAGTGCCCGACAGCGTACGAGCCCCGTTGGGCGAACTGGCTTTCGTGATGAGTCTGGAATTAATGCCGGACCGAAAATTAGCTCGTGCCGATGCCGCGGTCGTTCGTTCGAACCTGCACGAACGCGGCTATTACCTGCAAGTTCCCCCTTCCGTTCTGGATCCATTGGTCGCCGGAGGCGTTGGTGATGGCTGAGACTTCCTCGGCAGCAACAGGTCCCAGGAAGGGCCTGCGTCAGATCATTGCATTCACACTTGCCGTTTTATGCGCCGCACTTCCCGCCCTGTTCATTTCCGGCTGGACTATTTTTGGCTTAATCGCCTCGCAACTTTTTTTGGGTCTTGGCTGGCGTCTGTCCGGCATTGAACAAAAAAATGCATCCGCCAAATCGAAAGCAAAAACCGAATGGGTCGTATTCATCGGTTTGTGGTGTTTGGCTTATGGCTTGATGGCGCTTTTTCTGTATTGGCCACTGGAATCGCTTCGCTATAGCGGAGCATTGATTTCCGCACTTTGGTTGAGTGCGGCTGTCGCGTTATTAATCCTTATCTATTGGCGCCATTGGCCTTGGCTTGCGCTGGCCGAACAAGGCAGCGACCGCGTTTCAAAATGGCTGGCACTCGATTCGGCACCGCAGGCCTACAGCCTGATGCCTGGCCTGGTAACGACCTTGCTGTGGTTCACGGTCATGGCGGCGGGATTAAGCTTTGGCCTTGATGATTTCGTTCCGGAAAACCTGTTTTTCCCGATTTTGACAACGCATTTTTTATTGAGTGCGACTTTGCATTGGCGTTTGAATGCGATAGAAATTACCAGCGTCCGCAAAGTAATCGATGATCCCGTGCTGACAAAAGCCGGCACGCTGATTAATGAAAAGCCATCCGTTGCTGAACCGGTCACGCTGTACGCAGCGGCTCGCCGCAATCAGGTCGATGCTGCACTGGCTGCGATACAAAACGGTGCCGATGTCAAAGCATTGCCGGATGCAAACGATATTGACCAGCGCAGCCTGCCAATGCTCGCGGTATTGCTGAGCGATTTACGCTTGCTGCGAGAATTGATTGCACGCGGCGTTGATATCAATCATGCCCACCAGGGCTTGACGCCTTTATTGACTGCAACGCGCGACAGTTGGCATGGGCGCCCTGAAGCCGTGATGATGCTGCTGGCCAATGGTGCCGATAGCCGCATTGCAGATAATGACGGCTACACGCCACTACACCATGCAGCCCGAAGCTCCGACCCTGCAGTTGCCGCCTTGTTGCTTGATGCAGGCGCATCACATGAAGCACTGACCAAGGAAGGCTTTAATGCTTTGGGCATTGCTTGCATTGCCAATAACTGGCGTCTGGCAAAATTTCTGATGGAGCGCGGCGGCAAGAGCGATCCTGTTCATGGCCAATCGGCATTAATTGCTGCGACGATGGGTGAAGACGACCCCGCCGGCGTGCAATTATTATTACGTCACAAAGCCAAAGTCGATGCCCGCAACGCACAGCAAAACACGGCACTGCTGCAGGCATGTGCACTTGGCAATACCGACATCGCAGGCGTGTTGCTTGATGCCGGTGCAGACCGCAACGCGCGCAACGAATTGCAACACACGCCCCTGCTTGAAGTCGCCATGCAGGGCTCGACCGAAACCCTGACACGTTTATTGCAAGCCAAACCCGATTTACATGCGGTGAATCTGGAAGGCAGGAACGCACTGCAACTTGCCTGCGAACACGGCGCATCGCCCGACTTCATCAAATTACTGATTCAAAGCGGTGTCGCCACCGATCACACCGATGCGACGGGCCTTCGTGCACTCGATCTTGCGATAGCAAAAGAAAACTGGCCGGTCGTTGCCATGCTGGACCCGCAACACGAAATTCCCAGTTCGCTGACCGACAATTTATTCGAAGAGCATCAGCTACAACCATCACCGCGCCAACTGATACGCGAAGCCCTGCAGCATAACGCTGATGCCGATGTTGCCGGCTATCTGAAGGGTTGCGATGCCGCCAGCCTGTCTTCGATGCTACTGGAGTTCGCAGGTGACGCCGATGTGTCGCGTCTTGAATTATTACTCAGCAACGGCGCACGTGCGGATCTCGCGTTGGAAGACGGCGACAGCGCGTTTTTCCACCTGCTCGACCGTGCCGGTCATGCTCAACCCGCATTATCGTATCTGCTTGATCGCGGCACATCGCCAAGCGGTCTCGGTGGTTTATCTCGTTATCTTGCCGTCTGCCTGAAAAACGAATATGTCACGCGCAGCTACGAAAATTTCGCCTTGCAATTATTCGAACGCGGCGCCGATGCTTTTGGCCACCCTGCAAAACACGATGCCCCCTTGCTTCAATCAATTCATCTCGGCTGGAGCCGCTTGACCGATGCACTGCTACACAGCGGCGTGAATCCAAACCAGCGTGATACCCGCGGTTTCAGCGCATTGCATCTGGCTGCCAATCTCGGTCGCGAAAAAAGCATCAGGCAACTTCTGTATTTTGGTGCCGATATCAACGCTCGAACTGCAGATGGCCAATCGGCTTTAGGTATTGCGCTTGCCGCCGGCCAGCATGATTTAAGCGCTTGGCTTGAATGGCGCAGTTGGCAACCGCCGGGCCGCAAACTGATGGCACTCGACTTGCCTGCAGCTGCAATGACCGGCGACGCACAGGCCGTCACTCGCTTGATCGAACTGGGCTTGCCGATCAACGCACTCGATGTGCAGGCATGCACAGCATTATTGCGTGCCGCCGGCGGTGGTCACGAAACCATCGTCCGTTATTTGTTAGATAACGGCGCCGATCACCGCATTGCAGCTCGCACTGGCGCGACTGCATTATCGGCAGCGATTAGCATGCGGCATGCACATGTCGTCGATCTGTTACTACGTCATGGTGCCGATGCCGAACAAAGTCTGCCGGGTGGAGTTACGCCTTTGATGCTGGCTAGCGCACTGGGCTTGCCGGATATCATCAGCCATCTGCTTTCGCGTGGCGCGGAACCGAATGCCTGCGATGCACAGGGCTTTAATGCATTGCATTGCGCTGCCATTCACGGCTTCAGCTCACGCGACAAACAACGTGTGTTGGCCATGTTCGACATGTTGCTGTTTGCCGATATTGAATTCGATAGTGCAACAAAGGGCGGACAAACCCCGCTGCACTTCCTGCTAGGCGCACGCGCCGAGGCCGGCGCCAGTTGCGATGAAGAAGTGCTGATTGCTGCGATGGAGCGATTACTGAGCGAAGGCGTTGATCTGGACACTCAGGACCAACGCGGCATGAGCGCGTTGCATCTGGCTGCCATGCATGGACTATCTCGCATCGTGAACCGTTTATTGCGCGAAGGTGCCAATCGACAGGCGCGTGATTCACTAGGACGCACGCCGCATGAACTGGCATTGGTTCGCGGCTTTGTCGATGTCGCTGCCGAGTTTGAAACTCTACGAAATATTCAGCCATCGCTGGCGCGGTTTTTACGCGACCCGAATTGATTCCGGTTTAATTTTTTCTTTTACGAGAGTGCTCGTTTGAAAAAAAGGGGCGAAATGAATACCGAAAAGATCAAGGATTTTTGTAAAAAATTCCCTGGTGCTACCTCGCATATCTACGGCCACCCGAGCAATATTTTGGTGTACTTTGTCGATGATAAAAGATTCGCCTACTTTAAAACTAGCGAGCCTGAAAAATGGCGCCTCAGCATCCGGGTAACACCGGATCGCTTTATCGAACTGACCGATATTCCCGGCATCAAACCGGCAAAATATTTCGCTCGTTTTCATTGGGTTACCATTGTCACTCCGTGCAACCTATCTACCGATTATTTGAACGAACTTATCGAATGGTCTTATCGCAAAGCACTCGGCTCACTGAGCAAGGCACGTCAACTGGTACTATTAGAAACAGAAAAAAACAGTTCTTGTTCTCAATAATATTCGCACCCTCTGCTGAAGATTGATCAATGCAGGCAATACGATCAACAAACCAAGACTTCACTTTCGCGACCATAGTAATTCGACCAGTAATCGCGCGGAAGTGATAATGGCGACGGATTAGGTAATTAGCTTATGTAGATGATATTTGTGGTGAGCCCATGTATCTTCTGTCATGTCTATTCAAAAAAGATTATGTGTTCGCATGACATTATTCGACCAAAACAGGTTTCCAGATTGGCAGCCCGATATTTTGTCAGGCTTCGAACAGATGATTTTGCCCGGCACCTTTGATTCAGATGGCCCCATCGATACGGTCCTGGTTCGGCGCCGTTGTGACACCGCCACTACTGCTGCCGTACTTTATGTTCACGGCTTCATCGATTATTTTTTCCAGACGCACCTGGCGGATTTTTACAATGCGCAGGGCCTGAATTTTTACGCACTCGATTTACGCCGACATGGTCGTTCACTGCGCCCCGGGCAAATCTCGAATTTCACGAAAAATGTCGATGAATATCTGCAGGATATCGACTGTGCAATTGCTTTCATGCAACAAAGTGAAAAAATGGACTGGCTTCTGCTCAATGGTCATTCAACCGGCGGATTAGTCGCTGCACTTTATGGACATCGCGGACTACATCGCAAACGAGTGAATGCGATTTTTCTCAATAGCCCATTTCTCGACATGAATCTACCGGCATGGCAAGCAAGCACAATTGAACCGGTACTATCATGGCTCGGCAGATGGCTACCAGGTCTTCGCTATCCGGGCATATCGCCTATTTATGCGGAAAGCATTCATGTTGATCATCATGGGCAATGGCAATTCAGAACCGACTGGAAACCCATTGCTGGCTTCCCTGTCTATGCCGGCTGGTTTAGAGCGATTCACCGTGCTCAAACCGAAATTGCAAAAGGTTTGAATATTAGCTGCCCGTGCTTGGTTTTACATGCGCGAAAAAGCGCTCGTGTTACCAAATGGGATGAAACTATATTTACATCTGATATCGTGCTGAATGTTACGGACATAAAAAAACTTTCGCCTGGCTTGGGTTCACTGGTTGAAATCCATGCAATCGAAAATGGAATTCATGATCTTGTCTTATCCGGTGAAGCTGTCCGCACCGAAGTATGGCGACAGCTTTCTGACTGGCTGGTTCGAACCAGTAGTGTTGTAAAAAGCAGTGACGCTCTGGACAATCCTTGTTGACCTCATATCTTTCAACAATATAGGGCGTAATATCTCCACAATCAGTACGCAGGATAGTCAATATGAAACTCGGCGTATTTTCAATTAGCTTGACAGTCAAGAACATCGAAGCTTCAAGAAGTTTCTATGAAAAATTCGGCTTTAAGACTTTCGGTGGCGATGCCTCGAAAAATTAGCTGATTCTGAAAAATGGTGATCGCATTATCGGTCTTTTTCAGGGCATGTTCGAAAAAAACATGCTGACCTTCAACCCCGGCTGGGACAGTAACGCAAACAAACTTGATTCGTTCACCGACGTACGTGATTTACAACGCGAACTGAAGGCTCAGGGAATTCAACTGATGGCCGAGGCCGACGAGACTACAGCCGGTCCGGCAAGTTTTATTGCCATCGACCCCGATGGGAACCCGCTATTATTTGATCGCACTTCCAGAACCTGAAGCTTGTCGAACCCTAAGCAGTCAAGATGACCGACTTCCGTCCGTCAATCAAAAACCCAAAAACTGGAAGTATGGTTTATGGCTGGCTGTTTTCGCTTTACTCGGCTACCCCATGTATTATTTCCTTCGGGATGCGGCCCAATAAATTCCGCCTGCAAATTATTGTCACCAATGCCATGACATTATTTAGCTTTTCTCTCGAACAAAGGAATTATTGTGGACATGAAACACTCTAAACTCGGCATCGCCTCTTTCATCATGAGTATCGTGATTGGCGTGCTTGTCGTCGCTACCGTTGTGACTGCAGGCGTTATGCAGGTATCAACACCTGGCGGGATGGATGAAAAAGCAACATCAACCATGTTGATCGGTCTTGCCATCATTGGATTGCTAGGGCTGGATCTGGTGGCAATCGGACTCGGTTTTGCCGGGGTATTCCAGAAGGACTGCAAAAAGGTATTCGCCATTCTTGGCCTGGTATTTTCAAGCGGTATTGTTCTTGGCACTGTTGCGCTGATGATTTACGGAAACTCCATGGCTTAGCCAAGAAGGAACCTGTTTTTTCCGAATCTGACTTAATACCTGCCAGTTGGCAAAAGCGGTATTATTTCATTTCGCGAATCGGCGTCATCGAGATCAACCAATTTCTTCATTACTAATTTCGCTAGCATGATATCGTTTTGAATACATCCGGGCCGAATGGGCAAAGTTCTAGAAAATTATTCGACATCATCAGTGCGAAAAAGTGAAGCTCTGCTCTTGCGTCTTCGTACTGAAATCCTTTCGGTACTATTCAGTTTAATTCGTGTCTCGGGTACGGCCAGGATTATGCCATCATGATTTTACGGATACTTTTATTTATATCGCTTGTTCTTTTATGCCCCGATTTGTCGGCACAGCAATGGATAAGCGCTTACGACCGACCCGAGGAAAACGGTCGCTGGCTTTGTTGGGAATACAGCGGAAAAGGCCAGCAAGCCAGGGAAATTACCGAGCTACGCCCTCTGGAATATTTTACGAAGCAGCTTGCCGATTTTGACTCCGAGATAGGATGGCGAATGGCCAATGACAAGCTGCAGGACTGGTCTAAAATTCACAGCCAAGTAAACAACGTGGGCATGTTTGCCGGGCAACAAGTCATCGATATTTTCTACTATCTTCCGGATGACGATAAAAAAGCGAAAGCTTTCGGAAAGATGGTCGTGATTGGAAACAAAAACCAGTTCAGGCCTATTGTGTGGGTCCTCGACGACACCGACGTCGATTTTTCCGCTTCGGCAATAAAGTTAGTGCAGGGAGTATCGGTTCTGGCAACGCGATCGCGTATAGACGGCAGTGGCAATTTTTATTACGAGGATTATTTTACCTACGATAAAAAAAAGGAAATACCCGTTAATTTCAGGCCGGACGATTCCATACAACAAGCCAAAAGAAAACTTCTGCCGCCAGGCCATGGCGTATGGAAGGGCGGCGGCTTCGATCTTGAAAAAATGACTTACCGGCAATCGGTCTGGAAAGACGGAGATTCAAACTGCTGCCCGAGCGGCGGCGAGATCGAACTACGCTTAAGATTTGAAGAAAACCTGATTGTTGTGGCGAAGGCAAATTATTATCCCGCCGTTAAAACGCAATAGGATCGTGCGACATAACTCCAATAAACTGATTTTTTTAATAATCAAGGTCTCGTAATCATGAAATGGATTCAGTCCGCCGCCTTGGCTAGCCTTTTTTGTTGCATTCCGGCTTCCGCAAGCGAGGCAATAAATTCGTTTCAGGCTGTAATAGCAGACAAAGATCATCGGCTTTTTCTTTACTCGAATAGTACTGAAATAATGGATCTCACGTCCTATTGTCAATGCGCCTACGTGGATGAAGCGAGCGTTCGAATACAGCAAAAAAAGGGGCAGAACTATTACCTGGTGCTTTCCATGAGCGGCCCTTCGAAAGCACAAATGGATATGCACTATTGCGGTGCCGGTACGGAAGCGAATCTTGTCTGGCTGAAACTCGACAAGCAATTCAAGCTGCTATCGTCGTCGAATCATCTGGTTGACTCATGTTTCAAATCGGTCGAGATTACGCGGACACTCGAATACACCGATGGCAACGGCAAAATGCAGGGCAGTTTCGTTTCGTACCACGAAATGAAGGCGTACGAAATGTCTTACGACACCGCCGCACCCGAAAAGGGAATTGGCATTACATCGAAACCAATAAATTAAGTCAGGCTTGTTCGGCGTTTGATTTGCCAATTTCGGCAGCGGGCTTTTCATCCGCCGCGAACAGGTTTTCAAGGTCCCTGAATGCCTGCTGCGATGACGCAATCAACGCAGCTTCATCATCGTAAACCAAATGCTGTTCCTGCAACATGGCTTCATCGTGGGCGCGGAAACGTTCACGCCGGTCGGCCGCAAGATCTTTCGGCACACCAAGTGCCAGCATGACCTGTTCGCTTAATTCCAGACTCGAATGGAAGGTCTCGCGAATCACTTCGACTCCGAGATCCATCAACTTGAATGCATGCTGACGATTGCGGGCGCGGGCAAAAATTTTCAGGTGCGGATACAGGCGTTTCAGCAATCTTGCCGTGCGTACTGTCGCTTCCGGGTCATCGGTGGTCAACACGAATACTTCGGCACGATCGGTGCGTGCCGCTTTTAGTAAATCCGGTTTTGATGGATCACCGAAATAAATCGTGCTGCCAAACCGGCGCGATAAACTTACCTGTTCGGCGCTGTGTTCGAGTGCCGTAAATGGAATGTTCTGGGCCCGCAGCATACGGCCGACGATCTGTCCCATGCGGCCAAAGCCGGCAATAATGACCCGAGGATTGTCATGATCAATTTGATCTGCAACGATTTCTTCTTTCGCAATCGGGTTTTGTTTCCACCAAGCAGACAGTGCCAGCACGGTTAAAGGCGATATCGCCATCGAAAGACCGACCACCGCAATCAAACGATCACGAATAGCCGTTTCCAGTAAGCCGTATTTAAAAGCTTCGGAAAACACGACAAAGGCAAACTCGCCACCCAGTGCCATCATTGCGGCTAGCATCACCACTTCGCGCTTGTTCAACTTGCCCAAACGACATCCGCCAAGAAACATTAGAATCGCGGACTTAATCAGCAACAAAGCCAGTACGGCGCCAAGAATCAGGGCCGGCTCGGCCAGCACGATTTGCAAGTTGATGCTCATGCCAACCGCGATGAAAAACAGACCAAGCAACAAACCCTTGAACGGTTCTATCTGGGCTTCCAGTTCATGGCGGAATTCGGAATCGGCCAATAAAACGCCCGCAAGAAAAGCACCAAGTGCCATCGACAAACCACCCAGTTGCATCAAATAAGCCGTACCGACCACGACCAGTAAAGCGGTTGCAGTAAATACTTCGCTACTCTGGGTCCAGGCCACTATCCGGAATAATTGCTTGAGCAATAAGCGCCCAAGAATGATCACAAGAAAAATAATGCCGAGGGCTTTAACTATGCCGTCCAGTGGTGGCGTTGATTGCGCGGCGGCTTTTGCTTCGCCCAATAATGGAATCAGTGCCAGCAAGGGAATCGCGGCGATATCCTGAAACAGCAAAATCGCGAATGAGAGCCGGCCATAACCGGTCGTCAGTTCTTTTCGCTCAGCCAATAATTGCAGCACGACGGCGGTCGATGAAAGCGCCAAACCCAAACCGATAATCAGATTGGTTTTCCAGCCCCAGCCGAAAAACAATAGGGCCGCGCCAATCGCGATGGCCGATAATAAAACCTGCAAACCACCGATTAGGAATACCGGACGTCGCATTACCCATAAACGTGCTGGCGATAACTCTAGTCCAATAATAAATAGCAGCAAGACCACGCCAAGCTCGGACAAGGCCAGTGTGCTTGAAGGGTCTTTGACAAACTTCAAGCCGAACGGGCCAATAACTACACCGGCGACCAGATAAGCTAATACCGCACCAAGCCCAAAACGTCGAAATAGTGGCACGGCAATGACTGCTGATGCCAAAAAAATCAATACCAGTTCGAGATTACCTTGGTCGTGCATTCAATTTCCCGCTGTTTAGTGTTCGTCACTACTGGATGAAGTCGGGTCATCAAAACCAAAATGATCATCGGAGGATGAATGATCTTCCGGTTCCATATTGGTGGTGGTCACCGGCCCGGCGACCGGCATGCGTTTATATTTCGGTTGCGGCAATAAGGCAACTTCTGCACCGGCCGCGATAATTAATTCGCTGCGGCGCTCGGCCGGAATTTCTTGCCAATGACAGCCGAGTATTGCGCCTTCCATCGCATACAACATATTCAAACTCGGCTTGAAGCCCGCACGTTTAATCCGAACATAGGCAGCAAGCGAGCCGACGGCTTCCAGATCAGCTTGCGTACGAATACCCGTTTGACGCAACCATGCCATGCTTTTCGGACCGATATTTTTAATTTTTTCTGCGGTCATTTCAGTGCTCCAAGAAAAATTTCGGCGATGGCTTCGATATTTTTCTGATCGACTTCGTCGAAACGATTGAGCCCGGGGCTGTCTAGATCAAATACGCCGATCAGCTGTTCACCCTTGTATAAAGGCACGACTAATTCGGAGCGTGAAGCAGAGTCACAGGGAATATGTCCCGGGAATGCATCAACATCGGCAATGCGTTGCGTTTGTTTTGTAATAGCGGCGGTACCGCAAACGCCACGACCCAAGGCAATTCGGACACAGGCTGGCAAGCCCTGAAATGGGCCAACGACCAATTCATTGCCGTCGTAAAAATAAAAACCCACCCAATTCAAATCCGGCAAAGAATGAAATACCAGTGATGATAAATTGGCGGCATTCGCAATCCTGTCGCTTTCGCCATGCACCAAGGCTGATGCCTGTTGCAGTAGTTGCTCGTACTGTTCGGCTTGAGTTCCGGTAAGCTGTTGGCTTTCAAACATGGGGGGCTCCTTGGAGTCCGCCAAGTGTAGCAGCGTCAAGCAAAGAGGTCAGTACAGATGAACACCATTCGAACCGGCTTGGGGCTGGAGCGCGGCGACAAAGTGACGCGCCTGGAAGCCTTTGTCGATGCGGCATTCGCATTCGCCGTAACCTTGCTGGTGATCTCCGGCGACCATATTCCCACCAGCATTTCGATGCTGCTGGATGCGCTCAAACAAGTCCCTTCCTACGCAGCCAGCTTCGCCTTGATCATGCAGTTTTGGCTCAATCATGCCGACTGGAGCAGACGCTTCGGTCTGGAAGATATCTATAGCGATCGGCTCAGCATAATGCTGGTTTTTGTACTATTGATCTTTGTCTATCCGCTGAAAATGGTATTTGATTCATTTTTTTCCTTACTCTCGCAGGGTTATTTACCAACGCACTTCGAAATTGAAGGCTGGCTGCAGGTTCCCGCCTTGTTTCAAACCTTTGCCATCGGCTTTGGTTCGATGGCTTTGGTAATGTGCCTGCTCTTCTCGCGCGCCGCACAACTCGGTTCAGGCCTTGGATTCAACGCAGCAGAAATTGCCTATGCCAAATACAAGCGTTTGAAGTGGGGAACCGTTGTACTGTTCTCGCTACTCTCTTTGATGCTCGCTGCCATTATTCCGGCAAAGCCCGAAAGCGGTTTATGGATCGGGATGCCTGGCTTTATTTTTTTCGGCCTGAGTATCACGCAAGGAATCATGCGTCGGCGTTATGAAAATAAAAACAACCCATGAACAAACTTAGCCTTTACATCACCGGTACCGACACCGATGCGGGAAAAACTTGGGTAACAACCGAGTGCCTGAGAGCCTTATCTACAAAAAATTTTAATGCGGTCGGCATGAAGCCGGTCGCGAGTGGCTGCGAGATGACCAGTCAAGGTTTACGTAACGACGATGCTTTGAAATTGATTGCCGCCAGTTCGATATCTGTGCGGTATGAATTGGTTAACCCCATCGCTTTACGTGAGCCGACGGCTCCTGAAATAGCGGCAAAGCACGATGCTGTCGAAATTTCGCTCGAGCCGGTTTTGAATGCGTATCTTCAAATCAAGGCCGAAGCCGATATTGTTTTAGTGGAAGGTGTTGGCGGCTGGCTTGCACCTTTGAGCGACACGCTGGATCAATCTGCACTAGTTCACGCGCTGCAGTGCCCAGTGATTCTTGTGGTGGGGCTGAAGCTGGGTTGTATCAACCATGCGCGACTTACAGAACGCGCCTTGAAAGAAGACGGCATTGATTGCGTTGGCTGGATTGCTGCGAACACTGATCCGGATTTATTGTTTGCCGAAGAATATTTCGAAGCCCTGCAACGTTGTATGGCCTCACCTTTTCTTGGACGGGTGTTTGCGGACAAACCGGCACGACTCGATGGGTTCGTGGCATGCGTAGGGGCGATTCATGAATCGCCCCTACGTGATTATTTACCGCTGTAGCGCGAACCTGCTGTACAGGTTTCATGCACGACCACTTCGGACAGCAATGGCATTAAAGGCTTGGTCT
>JBDTTC010000163.1:0-4744 GCA_039930825.1 Arenimonas sp. | reverse complement strand
GACATTATTTATCGGCGCGGTGGCCGGGCGATGCGCATTGTCTGGCGAATGAATTACACGCCATGCTGTAGGGTGGATCCCGCGCTTCATCCGGTATCCACCAGGGTTTGTCCGGATATCTTGGCACCGCCAACAACGGATGGCACCTGCGTCCATGTGGTGTCCACTATGCCAAACAACATCGTAGTGCATGGTGGAATCGCCAAGAGCGGGCGGTTCCAACCTACTTCACAATCAGATAACTCGCCTCAGCCATTCCCGGTTTACAATCGGAACATCCAATCAATGATTCAGGAATGTTCATGAGCAGCCAACACCGCGCACTCCATCTCACCGCCCGTCCGCAAGACGAGCCCAAAGACACCGACTTCGAACTTCGCACGCAAGATCATCAAGCATTGAGCGATGGTCAATTTCGAATTGATGTCCGCTATATTTCGATTGATCCGGCCATGCGCATATGGATGACGGAACAAAAATCCTACTGGCCTCCTGTTGAAATGGGTGCCGTGATGCGCGCATCGGCGATTGGTGTTGTCTCCGAATCAAAGAACGAAAAGTTTACTGTTGGCGCCTGGGTGACCGGCATGATGGGCGTACAAAACAGTCTGGTTAGCGATGGCAAAGGCATGCGGGTATTCGATGCCGCACAGCTACCCGACCCCGCCTGGGCCTTGAGCGTATTTGGTGGCACCGGGCTCACTGCCTGGTTCGGCCTGACCGAAATCGGCAAGCCTCAAGCCGGTGAAACCTTGGTGGTATCGGCTGCGGCCGGTGCAGTCGGTTCTACTGTTGTGCAGATTGCGAAAAATCTTGGTTGCCGCGTCATCGGTATTGCAGGTGGCCCGGATAAATGCGCCTTTGTAAAAAACGAACTCGGTGCCGATGAAGTTATCGACTATAAAAACGACAATATATCGGATGCATTGAAAGCCTATTGCCCGGATGGCATCGATGTGTATTTTGACAACGTCGGCGGCGAAACTCTGGATGCGGTATTGAAGCGCCTTAAACTCAAGGCTCGTATCGTGCTTTGCGGCGGTATCTCACAATACAACGCCGGCAAGGATGCACGTGGTCCGGTAAATTACCTTTCGCTGATATCTGCCCGTGGCAAGATGGAAGGTTTCGTGATTATCGATTATCTCGATCGTGCCCAGGAAGGCATTGCGGCATTAGGCGCGATGGCTGCGAAAGGGAAAATGAAAAGCAAACTCGATATTGTCGATGGTCTGGAAAATTTTCCAGAAGCTCTGCGTCGCGTGTTGACGGGCAAGAATTACGGCAAACAGTTGGTGAAAATCTAACCCGTATTTCCGGATTCAAATAAAAAAGTCGGGCTGTGCCCGACTTTTTTATTGAAGTATCTCTTTCACATGCTTAACCAGGCCGCCGTCATTGTTTTGAAAAGCAGTTCTTTATGGGGGCGAAGTAATTCGGCATTGGCCTTGGCAGCGGCACCATCAGGCATAGCATCCTGCATTTCCTGAACTTGCTTCATAGCTGCGTCAGTGGCTTCCTTAGCCTGTGCCATTGCGTCATTGGTCGCTGTATCGACTTCTGTCGATTCTTCCATAGGTGTAGCCGAATCGGTTGAAACGGCAGCCACTGGCTTTGGCGGGTCCATTGCAATAAACGGAAGTGCCGAGCTCACCTGGGTACGAATCCAGCGATACTCTTCAAGCGACATATTTTGCACATTCAATGCTTCTACCTGTGCTTGTTTGGCTCTTCCGATCAATTTGGTCATATCGGCATAAGCACCCATGACATCTTTGAGGTTCGGATCAGCCTTCGACTCGCTCGTTTCATTAGCCTTCTTGTATTTTTCCTCCAGCAATGCAAAATCCGGACCCATTTTGTCCGAGATCGTTTGCTGGATAGTTACGAAAGCATTGATCTGAGCTCCAGACAATATGCCATCCACCGGCGCGGTAAAGCTTGATTTGTTTTTCACCGCCTGGTCTGCCTCGCCGATTTTTTTCAGATCATCTACCTGGCCCATGAATTCGCCGCCAGCTGCCGACAGAGGTCGCCAAATAAACCAGTAGGCGAGCCCGCCACCCACGACCAATAGAAGCAAACCCGTAATCAAACAACCTACCAGCCACTTTTTCATGACGATTCTCCAGGGAAGAGGCCGCCACTATACGAAAAAACCGTGCTTCGGCACAGGAGTCGTTAAAATAGCCAAGATGAAATCAACGACTTCCGCCCATGGCTGAGAACACTATATTCGATGCCGTGATCATTGGCGGCGGTGCTGCGGGCCTGATGTGCGCGATTGTTGCCGGCCAGCGTGGAAAGAAAGTATTGCTGATCGAACATGCGAACCGCTGTGGCAAAAAAATCCTGATGTCCGGCGGTGGTCGATGTAATTTCACCAATACCGGCACGACGCCCGCCAACTATCTTTCAAATAATCCACATTTCTGTAAATCGGCGCTGGCACGTTATACACCCCAACATTTCATCGAAATGGTGGAACGCCACGGCATTGCCTATCACGAAAAAGAACTCGGTCAATTATTCTGCGACGATTCCTCCAAGCAGATTGTCAAAATGTTGCTCGACGAATGCGAATGGGCCGGTGTCAGAATCAATATTTCCTGCTCGGTGGATCGAATAGAGAAAAAAGCGGATTCTTTTCTCATCAGGACGTCGCAAGGCAATATAGAAACGGAAAAATGCATTATCGCCAGCGGCGGCTTATCGATTCCAAGTATGGGCGCCAGCGGTTTCGGTTACGAAATCGCCAAACAGTTTGGCCACAAGTTATTGCCAACGCGTGCCGGTTTAGTGCCATTGACGCTGACTGGCAAGCCGCAGGAGCAATTAGCGGATTTAAGCGGACTCTCTGTTCCAGTTGAAGTGGCTTGTGGCAAAACCAAATTCAAAAATGCGATGCTGCTTACCCATCGCGGGCTCAGTGGCCCGGCAATCTTGCAGATTTCATCTTATTGGCAACCCGGACAAGCTCTGCATGCCAACTTGTTGCCCGAGATGGATGCACATGAATTTTTGCAGACTCAACTGGCAAAGCATCCGGCCGCCGAATTAAAAAATTGTTTGTCCGATGTATTGCCAAAGCGCTTAGCTCACAGACTCTGCGAGATACAATTCGAAAACAAACCGATGAAGCAGTACAACCCAAAACAAATAAAAACGGTTGCCGATGTATTGAACCATTGGCCTATCGTCGCCAGCGGGACCGAAGGTTACCGCACTGCCGAGGTCACGCTCGGTGGTGTCGATACTCGTGAATTATCATCGAGCACGATGGAATCGAGTCTGGTTTCCGGTTTATATTTTATCGGCGAAGTTGTCGATGTCACCGGCCACTTGGGCGGCTATAACTTCCAGTGGGCCTGGGCTTGCGGACACGCCTGCGGCAACGCAATCTGATTATCTCGTGACAATTTATTAACTGCTGCAATGCTATTTTCGGCCTCACTCTATATCTGGAAACCCTATGCCTTCCTATCGTGCGCCCTTACGTGACATGCGTTTTGTGATGTTTGAATTGCTCGATGCACAAACCGTACTAAATCAGATGCCGGCGTATGTTGATCTTGATACCGATACGATTAATGCCGTGTTGGAAGAAGGCGCAAAATTTGCCGAGAACATCGCGTTCCCCTTGAATCAATCCGGCGATCTAGAAGGCTGCACTTTTCATGGCAATGGCGTTGTCACAACACCCAAAGGTTTTAAAGAAGCGTATCGGCAGTTCTCGGAAGCCGGGTGGCCGGCATTGAGTTGCGATGTCAATTACGGCGGCCAGGGCTTGCCACGCCTGCTCAATAACCGCCTGTATGAAATGATGAACTCCGCAAACCAGGCATGGTTGATGTACTCGGGTTTGTCGCACAGTGCCTATGAATGCCTGATGGCGCATGGCACCCAGCAACAAAAAGATTTGTATTTGCCGAAAATCGTTTCCGGCCAATGGAGCGGCACCATGTGCTTGACCGAGCCGCACAGCGGAACCGATCTGGGTCTGTTGAAAACAAAAGCCGAACCATTGGCTGATGGAAGTTTCACCATCACCGGTACGAAAATATTCATTACATCCGGCGAACACGATGTTGCTGAAAATATTTTACACCTAGTGCTGGCCCGACTGCCTGATGCACCTACCGGTAGCAAAGGTATTTCGCTTTTCCTCGTTCCCAAGTTCATTCCGGATGCGAACGGTGATATAGGCGAACGCAATACCATTTTTGCCGGTTCGATCGAACATAAAATGGGCATCCACGGTAATGCGACCTGCGTGATGAATATGGATGCGGCTCGTGGCTGGCTGATCGGCGAGCCACACAAGGGGTTGGCGGCAATGTTCGTAATGATGAACTCCGCTCGTCTTGGCGTCGGCATGCAGAGTCTGGGCTTGGCCGAAACCGCACATCAGAATGCAACGGCTTACGCCAAAGACAGGTTGCAAGGTCGTGCATTGACTGGTGCCAAAAATACCGACAAGGCTGCCGATCCAATTCTGGTGCATCCGGATGTGCGTCGTATGTTGCTGACCTCACGTGCCTACACGGAAGCCGGCCGTGCGTTGACTACCTGGCTTGCGCTTTTGATCGACCAGGAAGAATCCGGCGTTGATGCGAAGGTGCTGGAAGAGATCGCGAAACTTGTCTCAACCGCCGGCACCCGCTTTTCCAGTCACAACTGGCGCAGCGCGACTTCGGGGATTAGTCACGGCTGGTCGGTGGCGCGAACCTTGTTCATGATCAAC
>JBDTTC010000162.1:0-4123 GCA_039930825.1 Arenimonas sp. | reverse complement strand
AATGTCGGAAGAGCTGGCCATGCTGGCGATTCTGGATTACGGGCAAGCGATCAAGGATTTGGCGCGCAGCAATATTTTCCCCGGCGATTTGCTGCTGAAAAATTTCGGCGTCACACGCCACGGCCGCGCCATTTTTTACGACTATGACGAACTGTGCCTGGTCACCGAGTGCCGTTTCCGAAAGCTGCCGGAAGCGAAAAACGAGGAGGAAGAAATGCACCATGGCGCCTGGTATTTCGTGGCCGACAACGATGTGTTTCCGGAACAATTCCCGCGCTTTCTTGGACTGAGCCCGGCCCAGCGCGAGGCCTTGTTGGCAACCCATGGTGAAATTTTTGATCCAATCTGGTGGCAAAAAATACAGAGCGATATTCGTGCCGGCGTGGTTACCGACGTGCCACCGTATCCGGAACGCTTACGATTGAGCATAAATGTGTAAGTTCACAAAATTTTACCCGGCTTTGGGGTATTGTTCCGGCCATGGATTATCTGGGGAGCTTTGAATGAGAAAAATATTACTTGCTTTGGCCTGCGCCGGCCTTGTCACTGCCTGCCACTCCGATGGCGGCAGCAAACCGAGTGCCAAGCGGGAATCAGCGCAGTTTGATAGCGCTATCGCTACTGTGCTGGCAGGTGATTGGCGCTCACCCGAAAACAAGGCAAGAGACAAATATCGGCACCCGAAGGAAACCCTGCGTTTCTTTGGTATAAAACCTGACGATACTGTAGTGGAAATTACACCCAGCACCGGTTGGTACAGTGAAGTTCTGGCGCCATTGGTAAAAAATAAGGGTCGCTACTTTGGTGTCGTCACCGATCCTGCAAAAACCAGCAGCGATGCTTCACGTGCTAGCAATGAAAAGCAGAACAAGGCCTTGCGCGACAAATTTGCAGCACTTACAAATGTCTATGGCAATGCCAGCTTGCTTGAAATAGACCCAAAGGCGCCATCAATTGGCGAGGCAAGTAGTGCCGATGTCGTATTGACTTTCCGCAACGTGCATAACTGGATGGCAGCCGGCACTGAGGCGGAAATGTTCGAAGCATTTTTTGAAGTGTTGAAGCCTGGAGGCACCTTGGGTGTGGTTGAACATCGTGCTAGTGACGAAGTACCCAAAGGCGACAAGAGCGGCTATGTCGGCGAAGCACAAGTCATTGCGATGGCACTCGCGGCCGGGTTCACTTTCGACGCCCGCAGTGAAATCAATGCAAATCCGAAAGATACCAAGGATTACGTCAATGGTGTCTGGACACTGCCGCCGAACCTACGCGACGGTGAAAAGAATCGTGAAAAATATCTGGCAATTGGTGAAAGCGAGCGCATGACTTTGCGTTTCAAGAAGCCCGTGCAGAATTGATGGATGTGATACTTTTCGCGCATTCGTTTACTTGCTGAATTAGCCATGAGCATATCGCCGCAACGACCACGGGGAAGCGACAAGTTTAGTTGGTATGACTCGCGCTGGCTGGAGAAATACGAGAAAGCCAAGGAGTGGTTGGGGATTAATCGACCACACGAGCTTGAGGCGTTTGAACGCTCGTTCGATGTATTTAAAACCCGTGCAGATTTCCAGACTCGATTCTTTCAATCGATATTCGACGATAAAACCCTCGCCGATATTCGAACGCAAATAGCGAGCTTGCGGGCAGACCAGCTTGAGTTGCATGAAGCGAAAACCTTCAGGCGTTTCATCGTGCACGATCTGCCATTTTTTCTGGATTTGCAACGTGGTCTGCTTCCGCTGGTCAGTGAAGCAGCTGGCGAAGCACTTGATGTCGGCTACAACTTCTTGAGCCTTTATGGAGAACGTGGCGTTTGTCCGATTCATATGGACTCGCCCGAGTCGAAGTGGACGCTCGATATTTGCATAGACCAGAGTGCGCCCTGGCCGATTCATTTCGGTAAAGTCCAGCCCTGGCCGGATTCGAAATCGCATGGTTTGCCTGTGCAGCCGCCCAGCCCGGAAGCATTGATTGATTTTGATACCTACAGTCTGGAACCGGGCCAGGCGATATTATTTTCGGGTAGCAGCCAATGGCATTACCGCGATGCCATGCCAAGCACCGGCAGCAAAAATTTTTGCAATCTGCTTTTCTTTCACTTTGTTCCGGCAGGCACCAAGGAACTGGTCGCGCCGGGAAACTGGAAGCAATTATTTAATCTTGACGAATCGGGCTACATGTAGCGAGCAAACCGTAAAAAACGAGGCTGGATGAAATGGCACCGGTGCCAACAAGCGAGCACCACATAATCCATTGCGCAATGGTTCCCCAGCCAGCCCATGTTGATGAAATGGCTGCAACAAGCAGAAGAACAAATGCTCCGCCATTGCTGATAACGCCGACCCAGACGACTGCATGCGGATAGCGATTTCGCATGGCATCACGCAAGCCGAAACAATAGCCGACTACCAATGCGGTGTAAGCCATGCCGAGCAGCCGCAGAAAAATTTGGGGTTCGGGCACCGGAAAACCGAGAATTTGAAGCCAGGCGGCTGGAAAAAACAATAGCGGAATACACCAGATCACTATCGTGAGCAGGATCTTTACAAGTAAAACCCTTGATAAGGCCTTCATGCTTGCGAATCTTCCTTTTTTAAAGTGTTTCACCGGTCTGCAATTTCCACAAGGATGCATAAATTGCATCATGTGCCAGTAATTCATCGTGCCTGCCCTGTTCCACCAATCGGCCGTTTTCTATAACGAAAATATTGTCGGCATTTCTTACCGTCGATAAACGGTGTGCCACGATAATGGTAGTCCGGTTTTTCGAGACGCGTGTCAGCGAACGCTGAATCGCGGCTTCGGTTTCGTTATCGACAGCGGATGTCGCTTCATCGAGAATCAATACCGCAGGATTGCGATAAAGCGCGCGCGCCAAGGCAATGCGTTGCCGCTGGCCGCCCGATAATTGCGTACCGCGCTCACCGACTTCGCTATTGAATCCTTTCGGCAAACTTGCGATGAATTCGCTGGCTTCAGCTGCATCGGCAGCAGTTTCAATCGCCTTTTCATCGGCATCGTGTTCGCCATAGGCAATATTGTCGGCAATGCTGCCATCGGTTAGAAAGGGATCTTGTGCGACGTAACCCAGTTGTTTTCGCAATGCTGCCGAATTGATGTCGGCAATGTCCTGGCCATCAAACAAAATACGGCCTTGATCAGGTGAAAGGAAACGTAGCAATAATTTCAGCAAGGTACTTTTACCGCTGCCGGTGCCGCCTACAAAAGCTACCGTGCTGCCGGCGGGAATGTCGATATTGATCGCGGAAAGCGTGGGTGTGTCGGCATATGAAAATGAAATATTTTCAAATTTCAATGCGCCCTTAATCGTACCCGAAAATTGTTTGCTGCTCTCTTTCGGCGGCACGGTTTCCAGCAAATTCATGACACGATTTACCGAAGCCATCGCACGCTGATACAAATCGGTCATGTCGGCCAATCGCGTCATCGGCCACAGCAAACGTTGGGTTAGATAAACCAGTACCGTGTAACTACCGACACCCAGTGCGCCGGTTAAACATAAATAACCGCCATACAAAAGCGTCACCACAAAACCGGACATCACTGCCATGCGGATAACCGGCGTTATCGCGGCAGAAAACCGGATGGCATCGGAATTGCGCAGACGAAATGCATTCGATGCAATGCGAACATGTTCGGCTTCAAAATCTTCGGCGGTATAAGCCTGAATCGTTGCCATGCCGGCAAGATTATTATTCAAACGATTGGAAACCGTCGCCGCCGCGTCACGCGCAGCGGCATAACGCGGATACAAGCGTCTCTGAAACCAGAACGCACCAAATAAAATCAAGGGTACCGGCAAAAAAGCGAGTACTGCTAGATCGGCGGTAATAAAGAAAAATACTGCGCCCACCAAAATCGAAGAAACAAATACCTGGATCAAATCATTCGCACCGGTATTCAAAAAACGTTCGATTTGATTGACGTCTTCATTCATCAAAGCCATCAAACGGCCACTGCGTTCATTACTGATGAAATCAGGTGGTAGTTTTTGCAAATGCGAATAAGCCGCTTGGCGCAACTCATGTTGCATATCCTGCGCCAGGCCACGCCATCTCAAGGCATACAAATATTCAAACAGGGATTCAAACACCCAGAC
>JBDTTC010000161.1:0-3848 GCA_039930825.1 Arenimonas sp. | reverse complement strand
CATCGGTGATCTGGTACAGCGCACTGAAGTGGAATTATTAAAAACACCAAACCTCGGCAAGAAGTCACTCACTGAAATCAAAGAAGTGTTGGCCTCGCGCGCTTTGGCTCTCGGCATGAAGTTGGAAAACTGGCCACCCGCCGGTCTTCAACAAGGCATGATGGGCTGAGCCCGGATATTTAAGGAATACGACCATGCGCCACCAAAAATCAGGACGTAAATTTAGCCGTACCAGTTCACATCGCAAAGCGATGTTTACCAATATGGCAGCGTCCCTTATCAAGCACGAACTCATTCGCACTACTTTGCCAAAAGCAAAAGAACTGCGTCGCGTTGCCGAGCCTTTGATCACCATCGGTAAAGTTGATGGTCAAGCCAATCGCCGTCTTGCCATGTCGCGTCTCAGTGACAAGGAAGCGGTAGGCAAGTTGTTCGTCGAACTCGGTCCACGTTACAAGGAACGCCAAGGTGGTTATCTGCGTATCCTGAAATGCGGTTTCCGCGACGGTGACAATGCGCCGATGGCTTATGTGGAACTGGTCGATCGTCCAGTTTCGGCAGTGGCCACCGCCGAATAAGTTTTGCAATTAAGCAATCCTGAAAAACCCGGCCATGGCCGGGTTTTTCTTTGCCGAAAGTATATGGCTATACCAATAAATCACTACCGAAACTTAATGACTTGCGTTACTGTCCGAAGCATACCTTCATAAAATTATCCGCCATGAAACTCAATCCATTTGCCTGGTCATTCCGTCTCCAATTCTTTTTTGGTTTCATTGTCTGTGCGGCCTTGCTCGCATATGCCTTTTACGCCGATAAAGTGCTTGGTTTCGAACCATGTCCGCTATGTATTTTTCAACGCATCGCCTTTTTTGCGTTGGGTATAGTCGGATTGTTGGGGGCTTTGCATAATCCGAAATCGCGCGGTGGGCGTGCTGTTTATGGTGTGCTTGTGCTAATCGCCGGCGGTATTGGTATTTATCTGGCATCGCACCATGTTTATTTGCAGCATTTGCCACTCGACCAAGCTCCAGCATGCGGACCGGGTTTGGCGTATCTGGTTGAAGCCATTCCGAGCAAGCTGGATTTAATCAAGGAGGTTCTTAAGGGTTCGGGCGAATGTGCAGAAATAAACTGGAAATGGTTGGGCTTCACAATGCCGGAATGGACTTTGCTCTGCTTTGTCTTGTTAACCACAGGCGCGGCAGTTGCGGCATTCAAGAAACGAATAAGGTAGTGAAATGATTTATAACGTATCCAATAACGCATCGATGAATATTGCAGAACCCAGTATGAATAATTCCGAGATAACTGCTCAAAACTGGACACCCACATCATGGCGTGCGCGTACTGCTCTGCAGCAACCAACGTATCCGGATATGGAAGCGCTCGCGGGTGTTCAAAACGAGTTGTCACAACTGCCGCCATTGGTGACGTCATGGGAAATTCTGGCGCTCAAAAAACAATTGGCTGAAGCCCAGGAAGGGAAACGCTTTCTGTTGCAGGGTGGCGATTGTGCAGAAAGTTTTTCCGATTGCGAATCGGGTTTGATTTCTAATCGGTTGAAGGTTTTGCTGCAAATGAGCCTGGTGCTAGTGCATGGCTTGCGATTGCCGGTCGTTCGTGTAGGTCGTTTTGCTGGACAGTATGCCAAACCGCGGTCAACCGACACCGAAACCAAGGATGGCGTGACATTACCAAGCTACCGTGGTGATTTCATCAATCAACCGGAGTTCACCGAAGCTGCTCGTATTCCCGATCCGCGTCGGATGGTGAAAGGGCATGCACGCTCCGCGATGACCATGAATTTTGTTCGTGCGCTGATTGATGGCGGTTTTGCCGATTTGCATCATCCGGAATATTGGGATCTGGACTGGGTTAGTCACTCGCCGCTATCGGACGAGTACCACAAGATGGTGGAAGCGGTCGGTAATGCAGTACGTTTTATGGAAACCATTTCTGGCGTAGACCTGCATAATTTGAATCGCGCCGATTTCTACACGTCGCATGAAGCCTTGTTATTACCTTACGAGGAAGCCCTGACGCGGAAAGTCCCGCGTCAGAATGGCTGGTTCAATCTGTCGACCCACTTTCCGTGGATTGGCATGCGCACCGCCGACATCGACGGTGCGCATACTGAATATTTTCGCGGCATTCGTAATCCGATTGCGATCAAGATCGGTCCGTCTGTTACGCCGGATCAGTTGCTGAAACTAGCCGACGTTTTGAATCCGGAAAACGAAGCCGGCCGTCTTACTTTCATTCAACGAATGGGCGCAAGCAAAGTTACCGAGAAATTACCAGCGCTTGTCAAAGCAGTGCAGGCTGAAGGCAAAAAAGTTCTCTGGGTTTGCGACCCGATGCATGGCAACACCGAAAGCACTTCCAATGGTTACAAAACTCGTCGCTTCGATAATATTCGTAGCGAGCTCGACCAAAGTTTTGATGTGCATGCGGCGCTGGGTTCGCGATTGGGTGGAGTGCATCTCGAACTTACTGGCGAAAATGTCACCGAATGCCTCGGTGGTGCGCGTGAATTGACCGAGATCGACTTGGAACGTGCATATACCAGTACTGTAGATCCGCGTATGAATTACGAACAGTCTTTGGAAATAGCTATGTTGATCGTACGTAAACACAACGGAATCATTTAAGGCTTCGAGTACAAGTCCCAGGCCAGTTTGGCGATCAGTAGTGTCACGACAATCAAGAAGAATGCGCGAATGAAACCTTGTCCGCGCTTGATCGCGATATGGCTGCCGACATAACTGCCTATGACGTTGCCGATCACCAGCGGGATCGCCAGCGTCCAGATCACGAAACCGGAAAGCAGCAATACTGTCCACGAACTTAAATCGGCTGCCACATTGCTGGCTTTCGAAATGGCCGAAGAGCGTAAAAAATCCATGCCCATTACAGTAACGAACGCGAAAACCATCAGTGTTCCTGTGCCCGGCCCAATCAAGCCATTATAAAAACCACAGGCTGCGCCAACACAAGCTGCCGCAGTACTTGCATGTTTGCCTTCATAACGGGGTAGATGCAGATTACCCAAGTCTTTTTTGAAAACCGTGTAAATCGCCAGCAATACACACATCGATAACACAATCCATTTCAACAATTCTTTGTCCATGCTTTTAGCAAAATGCACCCCGATCAACGATGAGAGCAGGGCGGCCAAGCAGGCAGGTACAACGAGCTTCCATGAGATGCTGACTTTACGAAAATAATTCCAGGCAGCAACGCTCGTTCCCAATATCGAGCTAGTTCTCTGGGTGGCGATCAATTGCAGAATATTAAAACCTGGATGCAGATTCAGCATTGCCGGCGTAAGAATCAATCCGCCACCACCGACAATACTGTCGAGAAAGCCGGCAGCGAAGCCGGCTAGTGCAGTGAGTAGCCAAAGTGTGGTGTCAATTTGCAATTTAATTTCCCTGTATCAACTGTAGGGGCGCCTGCTTGCTGCGCCCAAATCACATCGCAACGTCAGGGCTCAGTAAGCTTCGCCCCTACGTTCAATATTTTACGCATAAAAAAACCCGCCTTGCGGCGGGCTTCATATTGAATTAGCGAAAAAAATTAACCGCGATTTGCCTTTTTGCGGTCATTTTCAGTACGTTCTTTTTTGCGCAGACGAATGGCGACCGGGGTCACTTCTACTAGTTCATCGTCTGAAATAAATTCAAGCGATTGTTCCAGCGAGAACTTGATGGCTGGCGTCAGGCCTTCGTCAAAATCCTTCCCGGAGGCGCGGAAGTTGGTTAGCTGCTTGGCACGCAAGGCATTGACGGTGAGGTCGTTGTCCTTGGAGTGGATGCCGACGATTTGACCTTCGTAAATTTCTT
>JBDTTC010000160.1:0-12614 GCA_039930825.1 Arenimonas sp. | reverse complement strand
CTGCCATTCGCTCGCAAGGCGTGCGCCCACTGCATCGGCCAACTGTCTTCGACGGGCAAGGCTTCACCAATGGTGTAGGAGTCACCGAGTGCCAGATAACGCATTAACTATGCGACTTCGCGCTGGGCATTTTTCTCTACATAGCGTTTAAGCAAGCGTTCGATACGCATAAATACTTCGCGTAGTTCATCGGCCTCTGGCAATAAAGTAATCCGGAAATAATTCTTGTACGGCACATTGAAGCTGGAGCCAGGCACCACGAGTACGCTTTCCTGCTCCATTAAGTCGTAGGCGAATTGGTGGTCATTGAAATGTTCTGCGGCGACGCCGGTCACGCCAATGAAACCATAAAGCGCACCTTGTGGAGCGACCAGGCTTAGATGTTTGCTGTTAGCACAGGCTTCAATCACGGCGCGGCGTGATTCATACAAACGACCATTTTCGTTCGTCAATTCGGCAATCGTGTTGATGCCTTCCAATGCTGCGGGAATCGCATATTGACCAGGCACATTGGCGCAAAGCCGCAGCGCACCCAGTAAATCCAATGCATGGTGATAATCACCGATGCGAGTCGCTTCGCCACTCAATGCCATCCAGCCCACGCGCCAGCCGCAGGCGCGGTGTACTTTCGACAGGCCACCGAAGCTCAGGCAAGGATGGTCACCGGCGAGAGGCGCAAGTGGCTCAAACTTTGCGTCGTCGTAGGTAATGCCGTCGTAGATTTCATCGGCCATCAGCAATAAATTATGTTTGCGTGCAATGAGTACGATTTTTTCCAACAAGGCTTTCGGGTAATTGGCGCCAGTCGGATTATTCGGATTGATGATCACCAGTGCACGTGTACGCGCGGTAATCAAATCCTCAATCTGTTGCGGATCGGGCAGGAAATTGTTTTCCGCCGTGCAGTCGTAATAACGAGGAATACCGTCATTCAAAATCGTTGCGGCACTCCAAAGCGGATAATCCGGGCTTGGCAGCAAGACTTCATCACCCACGTTCAACATCGCGCGTAGTGAAATATCAATCATCTCGCTGACGCCATTTCCGATAAAAATTCTTTCCGGCGTAACATTCGGTGTATTGCGCTCTTTGTAGAATGCGCTTAATGCTTCTCGAGCCAGCGGCAAGCCTTGCTGATGCGTGTAGGGATCGCTTTCCGGCAAATTCGCGGCAATGGCTTGCTGCAAATGTTCCGGCGCTCGAAAACCGAAGGCGCCGGGGTTGCCGATATTGAGTTTGATCAGGGTGCGACCTTGCGCCTCGAGCTCGCGGGCCCGACGGGCTAATTCACCGCGAATTTCGTAACGGACATCGCGCAATGTTTCGCGCGTAACAATTGGCTGGGAATGCATGGGTTTTCAGGGGTAAAAAGAGTCTGTGAAGACTACCTGAAAATGCGAGAGCTTTCAGCTGTCGGGCACTTCAGGAATACAATTATTGAAAGTACGAATTTTTATTGGAATCACTATCAATCAATTTCTATTGTCATCCCCGAGTGCACTTGTCTGGGACCGAGCGACTTTCAGGTGCCACAGCTTGGTATCACAGCAAAGCCACTAGATTCACGCCTGCTCGGGAACGACGGCTGTATTTAAAAATCACAAAGAACCTTCGGTCATTCTCAACCAGGCATGGGTTGCTATAACACTTCGGGCTTATTTAGCTTTTTTATTGCCCAGCAGCGCCAGCAATGCCAGCCCTGCGAGCGTGCCTTCCCAGGCCAGGGCGAACCACAAAAAAGGCGTGGCGATGCCAATTACCAGCATGCTCAATAAACGGGCTAGGCCCAGTCCGCCGTAGCTGGCAAGGCTTAATTGCAGGCCGAGCTGCTGTCTATCGGCCGCAAAACAGGTCAGCAATAACAGGCCTAATCCGATCTCAAGGCCGCCATACATGGCCCGTACTTCTACTTGCGCCTGGCTACTTAATGCTTGAATCCCGACTCCGGGCAAAGCCATGTCTGGCCAGCACAATAGAAGAATGCCGAAGCCGAGAAATCCGAGGCCTGCAATCGTGATTACGATGATATTGAGATTTTTCATGAAGAGAAATTAACCCAGATTGCGTCAAGACCAGGTGCAGGAAGGGCTAGAATATAGCCAATGCAGATTAATCCCGAACATATTTCCGCCTTGCGCCAGATGGGTTGGCCCGATGACGCCGCCCTCAATGCAGGAGTAGCTGCCGCTAGCGGAGGCCGAGTGGCTCGAGTCGTAGGACAGCACCGTAGCGCCTATGTTGTCGCCACCGAAATTGATCAAAGTTTGCGTGTTCAGCCGCCGGCGCCCTGGACTCGGCCGCGGGTTGACCCCGAAATACGCGCCATTGTCGGCGATTGGGTGATGCTGGACGAGGATTGCAAGAACATCCTGAGCCTATTGCCACGGCATTCGGTGTTGAAGCGCGCTGCCGCCGGGGAGCATTACAAAGCCCAATTAATCTCGGCAAATATTGATCATGTTTTGGTCGTTTGCGGTCTGGACGGTGATTTCAATCCACGCCGCATCGAGCGCTATTTGTTGCTCGTGCAAGCCAGTGGTGCAGGGCCGGTGCTAGTGCTGACCAAGGCGGATTTGACCGACCATGTCGAGATGGCTCTGGAAAGCCTGCAAGAAATCGTGCAAGGCGGCATTCCGATTTTTGCCGTCAATGCAAAAGATGTCGACAGTTTGAAAGTGCTGCATCCTTTCTTGGGTGTCGGCAAAACGGCTGTCTTGGTGGGTTCGTCCGGCGCCGGAAAATCTACCGTGACCAACACTTTGCTTGGCACCAGTAAAATGAAAACCCAGGAAGTGCGCGGCAATGATTCACGTGGTCGCCACACAACGACGCACCGCGTGTTGATCGCGCTGCCACAAGGCGGTTGTCTGATTGATACGCCTGGGATGCGCGAATTGAAACTCAGTGGCGATGAAGATTTAAGCGAAGGCACCTTCGAAGATATTGATAGTCTGGCGGCGCAATGCCGCTTCAGTGATTGCGGCCATAGCAACGAGCCCGGCTGTGCCGTTCTGGCAGCCTTGGCCGATGACAGCCTGGACGCAGAACGTTACGCCCATTACCTGAAATTGCGCGATGAACGCGATGCTGCGGCAACTTCTTTAGCCGCGCGTCGTGCCGATGCAAAAGCAGCAAACGCCGCTTTTGTAAAACGCAACAAAGACAAATACGGACGTCGGTGAATCAAGCGCTTTCCATCGAAGTTGAACATCACGCTGTTCTCGACCGGCGCATGGAAAAAGCGGTGCGAGGTATTCGTTTGCTGGAATCGGTGAGCTGGCCGCAAAGTGTTCAGCAGAAATTTTTGGCCGATTGGCGCAGTGGTATTAAAAAATTACCGGAAGTGTTTTATCAGGCCGAACAGCATACCGATACCCGTAACGAACTGGAAAGTATTGCCAAAGCAGCGGATACCGAGCATCCATTGGGCCGTTATGTGCAGCGCACGGCTAACAGCTGGATCAATGCCACCCATTTGCTTGAAGCGCTGGGTACGCCAGTCGTCACTGATTATTCGATTAAATTGTTTGGACGCCCCGGCGATGCCTTGCCGGGCAATGGACCCACCAATATCGTCGCGGCCCAACACTTTATTTCTTTAGCCAACGAGCTAGACAGCGAATTGAATGATATTGAAGCTGATTACTGTCTTTCAGCCGAAATAGTTCAGACGGAATTGCAAGAAGCCCTTGATAAATTTTTTATCCACCACAAAGTGAATGTTGAACTGGACCCTAATTTAATTGCAAAGGCCGCTGCCGGCCCGACTCGTATTCGTTTGCGCGATAACACCTGTTTTACCGAATATGATCGCCATCAATTACTGGAACATGAGGCCTTCGTGCATTCACTGACGGCATTGAATGGTCGTGAGCAGCCGTATTTCAAATCATTGGCGCGAAATTCGCCGCGAATCACCGCAACCCAGGAAGGTTTGGCGACGTTTGCCGAATTGATTACCGGTGCGATTGATATTGAGCGAATGAAAAGAATCAGTTTGCGAATTCTCGCTATCGATAAAGCCTTGCATGGCGCCGATTTTCTGGAGGTGTTCCAGTTTTTTCTGGAAGCCGGACAAAACGACACCGATAGTTTCAGTTCCACGCAGCGGGTATTTCGCGGCGTGTCGGTAACCGGTGGCGCTGCATTCACCAAAGACACGGTGTATTTGCATGGCCTGTTATCGGTGCATACTTTTTTTCGCTGGTGTTTGCGACACAAACGATTGCGCCTGACGCGATTATTGTTTGCCGGAAAAATGAGCCTGCAGGACGTGTTCGATCTTGAGCCGATGTTCGATGATGGCGTGCTGAAAGAAGCCCTGTACCTGCCGCCCTGGATTCAACGCGCGAACGGACTGGCCGGCATGCTGGCGTTCTCCCTATTCGCCAACAAAATCAAACTCGATAATGTTGATGCTGACGATTTGGTGCTGGGCTTGTGATTTTTTTTGTAGGAGCGCCTTCAGGCGCGACAGATCTGCGCAAATCTTTCGCGCCTGAAGGCGCTTCTACACGTGTCACAAAACTTCGCTACACTGTCGCATAGCCAAAAAGAAACAAAATCATGTCCGATTCCGATCAAGATGCCTTCAAACAAGCTGCGCTGGAATATCACAGCCAAACGCCCTTCGGCAAAATAAAAGTGGTGCCGACCAAGGCGATGGTGACCCAGCGTGATTTATCGCTGGCTTACTCGCCCGGCGTTGCGCATGCCTGCGAAGCGATTGTGGCCGACCCGAGCCAGGCTTCGGTACTTACCGCACGCGGCAATTTGGTGGCGGTCATTACCAACGGCACCGCGGTTTTGGGTCTGGGCAATATCGGTCCGCTGGCTGGCAAGCCAGTGATGGAAGGCAAGGCGGTTTTGTTTCAGAAATTCGCCGGCATTGATGTGTTTGATCTGGAAATCAATGAAAACGATCCGGACAAACTGGTCGATATCATCGCTAGTTTGGAGCCGACTTTCGGCGGTATCAATCTGGAAGACATCAAGGCGCCGGAATGTTTCGAAGTCGAACGCAAATTACGCGAGCGCATGAAGATTCCGGTGTTCCATGATGACCAGCACGGCACGGCGATTATTGTCGGCGCTGCCATTCTTAATGCCCTGTTTGTGGTCGGAAAAAATATTGCAGAGGTAAAACTGGCCACCAGTGGTGCCGGTGCTGCCGGTATTGCCTGTCTCGACATGCTTGTGTCATTGGGACTGAAGCCGGAAAATATTTTTGTTTCCGATGTTGAAGGCGTGCTGTACGAGGGACGCCCGAATCTGAGCCCTGCGATTTCCCGCTACGCACGTAACACCTCGGCCCGCACATTGGCCGACATTGTGAAAGACGCCGATTTATTCCTGGGCCTTTCTGCTGGTGGCGTATTGAAACCGGAAATGGTCGCAACGATGAAAGACCGTCCGATTATTTTTGCACTGGCCAATCCGCATCCGGAAATTAATCCGGATGATGCAAAAGCGGTGCGTCCCAATGCGATTATTGCTACCGGTCGTTCGGATTATCCGAATCAGGTAAACAACGCACTTTGCTTCCCGTATATTTTCCGTGGCGCACTCGATGTTGGCGCAACCACGATCAATGAAGAAATGAAGCGCGCCTGCGTTTATGCGATTGCCGAATTGGCGCGTAAAGAAGCGACCGATCTGGGTAGCGCCTATAGCGGTGACACGCCGGTGTTTGGTCCCGAATGTCTGATTCCACGTCCCTTCGATCCGCGCTTATTGGTATCGCTGACGCCTGCAGTGGCGAAGGCTGCGATGGATTCCGGTGTGGCAACTCGCCCTATCGCCGACATGAATGCGTACCGCGATCAATTAAGCCAGTGGGTGTTCCGCAGTGGCCTGTTGATGAAGCCGGTATTTGATAAAGCGCGGGCGCATAAGCAACGCGTGGCTTATGCCGAGGGTGAAGAAGAAACGGTATTGCGCGCTGTACAAACGGTGGTGGACGAAGGCTTGGCATTTCCGATTCTGGTGGGCCGTCCTTCGGTGATCGAGCGCCGCATCGCACGTTTGGGTTTGCGTATTCGCAACGGCGTCGATATTCAAATTACCAATATTGACGACGACCCGCGCTTCAATGATTACTGGCAGCTTTATCATCAATTGATGGAACGCAAAGGCATTACGCCAGCGGCTGCAAAAGCCGTTGTGCGAGCTCGCGATACCGTCATTGCCGCCTTGATGGTAAAACGAGGCGAAGCTGATGCAATGCTGTGTGGCGTGGTTGGACGTTATGTCCGCAAGCTGAAATACGTGAAAGAAATTCTCGGTGTCGAAACCGGTGTCAAAGGTCTGTCCGCCATGTCAGCAGTATTGAACGACAAAGGCGTATTCTTTTTCGTCGATACCCATGTGCAAGCCGATCCCAATGCCGAACAAATCGCCGAGTCGGTAATGCAGGCGGCTTATCGTTTGAACCTGTTCGGCATCAAACCGAAAGCGGCTCTGATCAGCCATTCCAATTTTGGTTCCAGCGATACTCCGAGCGCACAAAAAATGCGCGATGCGCTCGCCATCCTGCACCAGAAAGCACCCAAGCTTGAGGTCGAAGGCGAGATGCATATGGATGTCGCCTTGATGGAAGAAATGCGGGCGCGTATTTTTCCGAATTCACGCTTATCGGGTAGCGCCAATTTGCTGGTGATGCCGAATCTTGATGCCGCCAATGCCAGTTACAACTTGCTCAGGGCGATGACCGATGGCGTTGGTGTCGGTCCGATCCTGATGGGCCTTGCAAAACCGGCGCATGTGTTGACGGCTTCGGCAACAGTAAGGCGTGTAGTGAATATGACGGCAATTGCTGCCGTGGATGCGATTGTGCGGGATGAGCGCGGCGGGTAAGGAAATTCTGACTGAAAATAAGTCAAATCACTGACTGAGTGAAATTAGTATGTCTTTACAATGCAGTATGGCACCGACAATATTTCGATCAGGCAGTTTTGCTTCAGCCTCTTTTATTGGCGACTGCGGTTGGCTTATCTGAAAAACAAATACGAGAAGCAAAACATTTAGTGAGCGATCATTTGTAGGAAATTGAAAATGCTTGGCATATCCACTTCCCCGGTTGAAGTCACCAACGTCGGCCAACATGGTTTTTGGCTAATGTTGGCTGATGAAGAACTATTTTTATCTTTCAGCGATTTCCCATGGCTCAAAAGTGCCACCATTGAGCAATTGAGTAATGTGGCGGCGCCCAGTGAAAATCATCTTTATTGGCCCAGGCTCGATATTGATCTAGCTGTCGATTCGATTCGAAATCCTGCTGCATTTCCCTTGATTGCTTCGTGCAACAACCTAAAACCTTCATCAACATAAGAGTTGAAATCCTATGCCACGTATCGCCGTCCATTCTGACCAAGCACCTTCTGCCATCGGCCCATACTCACAAGCTGTCCGCATGGGAAACACTGTATATTTTTCCGGACAGGTACCACTTGATCCTGCCAAAGGCGAATTGGTGCAAGGCGATATCGCAACCCAGACCCGCCGTGTTTTCGATAACCTGAAAGCAGTGTGTGATGCCGCTGGCGGCACATTCGACGACATCGCGCGTGTCGGGATTTACTTGGTCGATTTGAAAGATTTTGCCGAAGTGAATGCCGTAATGGCGGAATATTTTCAGGCACCCTATCCAGCCCGTTCGACCATTGAAGTCAAAGGCTTGCCACGCGGGGCACAAGTGGAAATTGATGCCGTGATGGTTCTGGCTTAAGAAAAAATTGGCGCGGACCACATCCAGTCTTGAAACAAAACTGACGCCGGCAGGCGAAGTGCGTTTGTCCACACTGTCTGGCGTAGGCCCGAAAATTGCCGAAAAACTGACCGCTCGAGGTTTGGTGACCTTGCAGGATTTATGGCTGCATCTGCCATTACGTTATGAAGATCGCACCCAGATTTCCAGCATCCACGATTTAATTCCCGGCGAACCAGCGCAGATTGAAGGCCGCGTTGAAGCCGTCGAGCGCGGCTTTCGTTATCGTCCCATTTTGCGAGTCGCCATCGGCGACGATTCTCGATCAACGTTGACGATTCGTTTTTTTCATTTCAGTGGCGCACAGGCGCAGCAATTTATTGTTGGCCGCCGCATACGTTGTTACGGCGATGCCAGGCCTGGCGCGCATGGCCTTGAAATGGTGCACCCGAGTTATAAATTTTTACTCGATAGTGATGAAGCACCTCTGCAGGATCGTCTTGATCCGGTGTATCCGAGCATCGAAGGCCTTGGCCCGCAAACCATTCGCAAGTTGGTCGATGAAGCCTTGAGAAGACTGCCGCCAGCAAGCGAGCTGGAATTGCTGCCGAAAAAAATCTGCGATGACTTGGCATTGCCGAGTTTGCGGGAAGCACTAATCACCGCGCATCGCCCACCGGCGGAAACCACGATTGATGATCTGCGTTCCGGGCAGCATCCCGCTATCAAGCGTCTGGCGCTGGAAGAAATGCTTGCACATCATTTGAGTTTGCAGCGCCAACGCATTGCATTGCGCGCGCACGGCGCTTTGCCGATCAAAAGCAATGGTGTGATGCAGAAAAAATTGCAGTCGGGATTGCCTTATAAATTGACGAAGGCACAACAACGCGTATTTGCAGAGGTTAGCAAAGACATGCTGGAGCCGGTGCCGATGTTGCGACTGGTGCAGGGCGATGTGGGTAGCGGTAAAACTGTCGTAGCGGCCTTGTCTGCACTACGTGCCATCGAGGTGGGGAAACAAGTCGCATTGATGGCGCCTACGGAATTGTTAGCCGAACAACATCTCGCCAATTTCCGTGCCTGGTTTGAACCACTCGGTATCAAGGTCATGTGGCTGGCAGGAAAAGTCACTGGCAAAGCACGCGCGGCGGCACTGGCACAACTGGCCTCCGGCGAAGCACAAATGATTGTCGGCACGCATGCCTTGATGCAGGAAAAAGTCATTTTTCACTCGCTAGCACTGGTCATCGTCGATGAGCAGCATCGCTTTGGCGTGCATCAACGTCTGGCTTTGCGTGACAAAGGCAGTGATGGTGAAAAAGTACCGCATCAATTGATCATGACTGCAACGCCAATTCCTCGGACGCTGGCGATGTCGGCCTATGCCGATCTGGATGTGTCGGTCATCGATGAAATGCCACCCGGGCGCACGCCGGTGCAGACCGTGGCTATCAGTGATCAGCGTCGAGAAGAAATTACTGAGCGTATTCGTGCTGCTTGCAAAGAAGGCCGCCAAGTTTATTGGGTCTGCACCTTGATCGATGAAAGCGAAGAAGTGCAGGCGCAATCGGCGCAATCCACCTTTGAGCAATTGCAATTGAGTCTGATCGGTGTTCGCATTGCACTTTTACACGGGCGCATGAAGCCGGTAGATAAACAAAGCGTGATGGCGAAATTCAAAGCCGGCGAATTGGATTTGCTGGTCGCCACTACCGTGATTGAAGTCGGTGTCGATGTGCCGAATGCCAGTTTGATGGTGATCGAAAATGCCGAACGGCTTGGGCTGGCACAATTACATCAATTGCGCGGGCGCGTTGGCCGTGGCGCACAGGCGTCGAGCTGCGTGTTGCTCTATAAATCGCCGCTATCGCAAATGGCGCACGAACGTCTCGATGTAATGCGAAGAACCACCGATGGTTTTGTTATTGCCGAAAAAGATTTGGAATTGCGCGGCCCCGGCGAGTTATTGGGTACGCGTCAAACCGGTATTGCCGGATTTCGCATTGCCGATCTTAGTCGTGATGCTGCGTTACTGCCGACAGTTCACCATGTGGCTGAAATCTTGCTGCGGGAAAGCCCGGCATTGGCCGATAAAGTGGTTGAACGATGGGTTGGTAGTGCAGCCAAGTTCGCCGGAGCTTGAGCAGAACGATTGCATTGGAGCCTCTGGCGGGAGCGTCCATCTGGCGCGAAGAATCTTGCCAGATCTGTCGCGCCTGACGGACGCTCCCACGGACAAATTTCGACGCAGATAAGCGCTATCGATGTTGAAGAGGCCTCCACAAATGAATGCATACAAATGCTTATAATCGGCCATGACTAAAAAAATCCCGCTCCTGATTGATACCGACCCCGGCGTTGATGATGCTCTGGCTCTATTGATGGCGTTCAATTCGTCCGATCACGACATCAAGGCGCTGACGATTGCTGCCGGCAATGTCGGTTTGCAGCACACGGTGGCCAATGCGCTGAAGCTTTGCGAAGTAGCGAAAGTGAGCATTCCGGTTTATGCCGGTTGCCCGGTGCCTTTAGTGCACGCGTCGGAAGACGCGGCCTATGTGCACGGCATGGATGGATTTGGCGATATTGGCTATACCCCGGCCACTCAAAAGCCGGAAGCGGAACATGCGGTGCAAGCCATCATTCGCCTATCGAAAGAGTATGAAGGTGAATTAGTACTGATCACTTTGGGGCCGCTGACCAATATCGCGCTGGCCCTCAGGCTGGACCCTGATCTGCCGAAGCGCCTCAAGCGTGTCGTGGTAATGGGTGGGGCGGTAACGGGCCTGGGAAACACCTCACTTTTAGCCGAATTCAACATCGCCTTCGACCCGGAAGCGGCAAAAGTAGCGTTTGAAGCCTTCCCGATGATGGAAATCGTCGATTGGGAAGCAGTATTGCGGCATGGCTTTCTGCATACCGATTTCGAGGCCTGGCTGGCCAACGGCGACCTTCGAGCCAGCTTTTATGACGCTATTTCTCGCAAAACACGGGCTTGGTCAGAAGGTAAGCGTGGGCTTCATTGGCATTCGGCCGATGCCCTGGCAATGGTCGTGGCCCTGTATCCGGAATCGGTCGAACACGAGGAAACCCGCTTTATTACAGTCGAAACCGAGGGAGCCCATGCCCGCGGGGCTACGCCGGTCGATTGGGCCATGCGGACCGGAAAACCAGCCAATGCCCGCATTCTGATGCGTTATCCACAGGTGGTATTCGAGCAGAAAATTCGCGCGGCTCTCGGCCTTATCTGAGGTTTTGGTAGTTTCGGCTTGCCAGGGGGCAGTAATACCCGCTAAAATAGTCCTCTTTTTCCACTTGCTCGTTCCGGAATTCCCATGAAAGCAGATATCCATCCAAATTACCGCGCGGTTGTGTTTCAAGACACGGCTGCTGGCTTTGCCTTTCTGACCAAGTCGACCTTGGGCAGCAAAGAAAACATTAAATGGGAAGACGGCCAAGAATACCCACTGATCAAAGTGGAAATTTCTTCGGCTTCGCACCCGTTCTACACCGGCAAGCAAAAGACTGTTGATACCGGCGGCCGCGTGGATAAATTCCGCAAGCGTTATGCCAAAGCCGATGCAGAAACCGCAGCGCCTGCTGCAGAATAATCGCATCGCGACATGTTTTGAAAACGGCTACCTTCGGGTGGCCGTTTTTATTTGTGTGCCTATTGTCGCGTTTTAAAGACGCAATATTGCATAAGTTCACAACTCGATAACTTACGAATGCCATGCCGCTATGAGATACTTGAACTCTTGGCGCTTACGGGCGTAATGCGCCGTCATTCACTTCAACAGCATTGAATTCCAGGAGCCTGCCGTGTCCGATTACAAGAGTGTCATCCTTACCGCTGGCGATAAAAACGTCGAGCTCCCCGTCCATTCCGGCACCTTGGGCCCGGACTGCATCGATATCGGCAAACTCTATAAAGAAACCGGTAATTTCACCTACGACCCGGGCTTCATGTCGACTGCCAGTTGCCGTAGTGCGATCACCTATATTGATGGTGATGCCGGTATCCTGATGTATCGCGGTTATCCAATTGAACAATTGGCAAAACATTCCAACTTCTCGGAAGTTTCGTATTTGCTGATGAATGGTCATTTGCCGAATGCGCAGCAATTTGCCGCTTTCGAGCACGAAGTAACGCATCACACCATGATGCATGAAGCATTCCGCACCTTCCTGTACGGCTTCCGTCATGATGCGCATCCGATGGCGATGATGACCGGCATGCTAGGTTCACTTGCCGCGTTCTATCACGGTGATCTTGACCTGGAAGATCCGGAACAGCGCCGTATGGCCGCGATTCGTTTGCTCGCCAAGGTACCCACTATTGCTGCTGCCTGCCACCGTTATTCGATCGGCTGGCCTATTCGTTACCCACGCAATAATCTTGAATACGTCGATCGTTTTCTGCACATGATGTTCGAAGTGCCGAGCGAGCCGCTAGTAATGAAACCCATTGCCGCAAAAGCACTCGACCTGCTGTTTATTTTGCATGCCGATCACGAACAGAATGCCTCAACTTCCACGGTTCGTTTAGTCGGCTCTACCGGCGCTAATCCTTATGCTTGTGTGGCTGCGGGTATCGCTGCTTTGTGGGGTCCTGCTCATGGTGGCGCCAACGAAGCCGTGCTGGAAATGCTGACAGAAATTGGCCGTCCAGAAAATGTAAATAGCGCCATTGATAAAGCGAAAGACAAGGAATCGGGCTTCCGCCTGATGGGCTTTGGTCACCGCGTTTACAAAAACTTCGACCCTCGTGCAAAAATCATTCGCGAAATGTGCCACGAAGTCTTGGCCGAACTCGGCGTCAACGATCCATTGCTCGAAGTCGCCATGCGTCTTGAAGAAGCGGCATTGAAAGATGAATATTTCATTCAACGCAAGTTGTACCCGAACG
>JBDTTC010000159.1:0-28385 GCA_039930825.1 Arenimonas sp. | reverse complement strand
GATGGCGCCGCGACTAAACGCAGCTATTCCATTGCCACCTTGCATGATCACGCAATGGGGCCGGGTGATGCGCTCGATATTGCCGTGAGTTTTGTGCCGGGCGGAGCCGCTTCCGCCTTGTTTGAGGCTTTGGATGAAGGCCAGCAAATTGAATGCAGCGGCCCGTTTGGGCGTTTCTGCCTGTCTGCTAATGATGCAAACAAACGCTATCTGCTGATCGGCACCGGCACCGGCGTTACGCCTTACCGCGCCATGTTGCCGGAACTGGCACGCCTGATGAAAGATCGCTCGGTCGAAGTGGTCTTGCTGTTCGGCGCCCGCACACCGGAAGAATTGATTTACGGAGAAGACTTTTACGCATTTGCCGAAGAGCACCCGAACTTTCGTTTCATGCCATGTTTTTCACGCAGCCTGCCGGAAAACCCACATGCCGATGTTCGTAAAGGTTATGTGCAGGAAGCTTTAGCCGAACTGGCACCGACTGCTGAAAACGATATCGCCTATCTCTGCGGTAATCCGAATATGGTCGATGTAAATTTTGAAGTGTTGAAAACCATGGGTTTGCCGATCCCGCATATTCGCCGGGAAAAATACGTCAGTTCGAAATAAGAGCGTTCGGGCCCAAGGGCCCTTGAGCCGAACATTGCCCGCATGTAAAGCACACTTGACAGGCTAAAAAACTCAGCGCATGCTTGTGTCAAGCAAACTTGACACGTGAATATGCGCCCTGTCTATCGACAATATTTGAAAAGCTTCATCCCGGCCATGACTGCCTATATGGTCGTTCTGGTGGTTTCGATTCTTGTCTTGAAAAAACTGGGTCCCGATACACCGGTTTTTTTGCGTGGCATATTGGTATTGTCGCCAATAGTTCCAATTATTTTTTTCTGTCTGGCGATGTACCGCTTTATTCGTGACTGCGATGAACTGGAACGCCGCATCGAACTGGAATCGATTGCACTGTCCTGTCTTTTTACCGGCATTCTTTTCATGGCCGTCGGTTTTCTGGCAGGCGCGGAAATCATAATAGTCAAAGGCGCCACCGTGGCACTATGGGTGTTTCCGGTATTGTGCGGCCTGTACGGCATCACCAAATGCATTCACACCTGGCGCTACCGATGAAAAGCCGGGTCCGCGAATTACGCGAAAAACAGGGTTGGTCGCAAGGTGAGCTAGCAGATTTACTGGATGTTTCCCGACAGACCGTCAACGCGATTGAAACCGAAAAGTACGACCCTAGTTTGCCTTTGGCCTTCAAGATTGCTCGTTTATTCAGTATGCGTATTGAAACGATTTTTCTTGAAAATTGATTACTGTAATTGATTACTACTGGAGTTTTGTAATGACGAAAAAGTATTGGCTTGAACTTGGTCCCGCCCTGCTGATCGGCGCCGCAATAATTTTAGCGGCTTTTATCGCCGGCCCTGACAGCGAAAATCTTGTTTTGTATTTTGGTATTGCGAGCTGGTTCAGCCTACAAGCCAGAAATGAAAACACTCGCAAAAAATGCCGGAATATTTAAGGAGCGACATATGTTTGCCTTACTCATGGGCCTTAAAAATATTTCACCGACCGAATTGCAGCAAGCTATGGAGAAACAATCGCTAACGGTGATTGATGTGAACTCACCGCAAAGCTGGATGAAAGCGCATGTTCCCGGCGCCATAAATCTTGATCCGGTGCAGTTTACTGAAAACCAATTGCCAGCCGATAAACAATCGCAACTGGTCTTTTATTGCTCCAATCCGATGTGCAGAAAAGCGCCCAGTGCCGCTCGCCGTGCCAGGAAAATGGGCTTTAGTAATACCATGGTGATGTCGGCAGGAATCAGCGGTTGGCAATCGGTAAAATTACCCAGTGAATCGACAGCCTGATTTTTTATTGCTTTATCTGGGTCACGTTCTGCTTTACCGATCGTCTTCAAATATAGAAATTCGCAATATTCAAAGGACAGTATGAAATCTTATCTTCTTCTCAGCCTTACATTGGGCCTGGCATTAAGTCTTGGCAGTGAAACAGCGAGCGCCCGCAAACTGGGCGAGCTCGACTTTCAGCCTTGCTCATTACCCGTGCTGCAAACTTCGCTGACGGTATCGGCGCAATGCACCAGATTGAAAGTGGCTGAAAATCCGGCACAGCCCAAAGGTCGGCAAATAGAACTGGCGCTGGCCTGGATTCCTGCCAAAGGCGAAGCCGAACTCGATCCGGTTTTCATGCTGGCAGGCGGGCCAGGGCAATCGGCGTTGGAAAGCTATCCATCACTGCACCCTGTTTTTTATGATGTGATCAAAAAAAGAAATATTATTTTAGTGGATCAACGTGGTACCGGAAAATCCAACCCGCTGGTTTGCAAAGACACTTCCGGCAAGAGCGCTTTCGGCGAGGAAGAAGCTATTGCCAATCTGGATTTAAACAAGGCAAAAGCTTTTGCCCAAGAATGTGCAAAACAACTAAGCAATCGTGCTGATCCGCGTTTTTATTCAACCGAATATGCTATTGGTGATCTTGATCTGGTTCGTGACAAAATCGGTGCCGATAAAATCAATCTTTATGGCGTTTCTTACGGCACCCTGGTTGCGCAGCAATATGCCAAACGCTATCCATTGCATACACGCACTTTAGTACTTGATGGCGTGGTGCCTAATTCGCTCGTGCTTGGGGCGGAGTTTGCGATCAACCTGGAAAATGCATTGAATTTGCATTTCGCCCGCTGCACGGCCGATAAAGTTTGCAGTGAGCATTTTGGAAATCCACGGCAAAAACTCGATGCCTTGCGCGCACAGTTGCAAAAGGCCCCGATGGTCGTTAATTACAGCGATCCAATCAGTGGCGAGGCCAAACAGGACAAACTCGATGTCGGTGGCCTGGCATCGGTGGCACGCATGTATGCGTATTCGCCATTAACCGCATCGATGTTGCCCTTGTTGTTAACGCAAGCGGCTCAGGGTAACGGAGGCCCATTGCTGGCTCAGGCACAGATGATGAATCAAAGTCTCGGTGATGCCCTGATGCACGGTATGCAATTATCGGTAGTTTGCACTGAAGATGCTGCGGAATTGAAAGCCGACCCTGCCACTGCCAATACCATCATGGGTAATAGCACGATAGATTTTCTGAAGGCTCAATGTGAAGTCTGGCCACATTCCAAACGCGTCGGGAATTTTCGCGAGCCATTAAAAGGCAATATTCCTGTGCTTTTATTATCGGGCGAATTCGATCCGGTCACGCCACCCCGCTATGGTGATGCGGTTGCGAAATTTTTACCTAACAGCAAACACATCATCGTGAAAGGCCAGGGCCACAACGTGATGCCGGTAGGCTGTGCACCGAAGATATTCGCTCGCTTTATCGACAGTGCCGATGCAAAAAGTCTCGATACCAAATGTCTCGACACGCTGGCTTATGTGCCGCCATTCATTGGCTTTTACGGCTGGGAACCGTGAATCATTTCAATGCTCGAATCGATTCAACCCATAGCATTTAAAAATATTCCGAAGAGTACACGTCATGATTGAAGTTCAGGATCTACATAAAAGTTTCAAGACCAAAACCGGCATGGTGCATGCGGTGCAGGGTGTCAGCTTCACCGCGCAGGATGGCGAAATCACCGGTTTGCTTGGTCCGAACGGCGCCGGTAAAACCACTACGCTTCGCATGCTTTATACGCTGATGAATCCAGATCAAGGCAGCGTCAAAGTTGACGGTTTCGATAGCATCAAGGAAGCCGAAGATGTACGACGGCGCCTTGGCGTATTGCCCGATGCGCGCGGTGTCTACAAGCGGCTGACGGCGCGCGAAAATATTCAATACTTTGGCGAGCTGCATGGTATGTCGCCGCAGGAAATCGCGATGCGGATAAAAGTACTTTCGAACGCACTTGGCATGGAAGATGTACTGGACCGACAATCCGAAGGCTTCTCTCAAGGGCAGCGGACCAAAACCGCGATTGCACGTGCGTTAATTCACGACCCGAAAAACGTAATTCTAGATGAGCCAACCAACGGTTTGGACGTGATGACCACCCGTGGCCTTCGTGAATTTCTAAAACAGTTAAAAGCCGAAGGTCGCTGTGTGATCTTTTCGAGCCACATCATGCAGGAAGTCGCAGCGCTGTGTGATCGTATTGTCATTATTTCAAAAGGGCGTGTGATGGCACAGGGAACTGCCGATGAACTTCGCGAGCAATTCGGCGAACAAAATCTGGAAGATGCTTTTGTTAAAGCGATTGGTACCGAAGAGGGTTTACACGCATGAGCGCCTTAGTCACCGTTTTCAAAAAAGAATTGCGCGATATGTTGCGTGATCGTCGCACCGTGATGATCTCGCTAGTGGTCGGCACTTTGCTCGGGCCGGTTTTGATGTTCGGCATGATCAAGTTGATGGCCAATCGCGTCAGTACGCAAATGGAAAAACCGCTGACTTTACCGGTGGCCGGAGCAGAAAATGCACCGAATCTGATTAACTGGCTGAAAGGCCAAAACATCATTATCAAACCGGCACCCAAAGATATCGATCTGGCCATCGCCGACCAAAGTGAAGATGTCGTGATGCGGATCAGCCCCGAGTTCGGCAAGCAATGGCGCAAAAGTCTGCCGGCGGAAATAGAATTGATTCATGATACTACGCGACAAGACGCGTCGATTCCGGTCGAGCGTATTGAAAATCTGCTCGAGAACTATGGCAAAACCGTCGGTACGCTTCGCTTATTGGCACGCGGCGTAAGTCCAACTGCAATGCAATCCTTGCAGATCGCGCATCGCGACCTGGCTACACCACAAAGTAAAGCAGGCCAGGTGTTAAGTTTCCTGCCCTACCTGCTGATTCTCACTGCGTTTCTTGGTGGCGCGTATCTCATCATCGACGTCACCGCCGGCGAGCGCGAACGGCAATCACTGGAACCTTTGCTGGCAACACCAGCATCGCGTACCTCGATCATGAGCGGAAAAATTCTTGCCGCCTGTGCGTTTGGCATGATGAGTCTGATCATTAGCCTGATGGCGTTCAAAGTTTGCTTCCTATTCTCCACTGGACTCGGCGTAAAAGTGGAACTGCTGATGAGTACCATATCTTTGCTGCTGGTAGTTTTGATTCCGATTTTACTGATCGGCGCGTGTTTGCTGACCTTGATTGCCGCTAGCGTGAAAAGCGTCAAGGAAGCGCAAAGCTATATGAGTGTATTGATGATGTTGCCGTTATTACCAACGATCATTCTGATGGTTAATCCGGTCAAGAATCAGTTATGGATGTTTGCCGTACCTTTTCTATCGCAAAACCAGATGATTCTGAAATTGGTTCGCGGCGAGAGCATCAGCAATATGGAATGGGCCGTGTACCTAATGGCAGGTCTGGGGCTTGCCGCAATTTTGTGGACGATAGCTGCTCGCCTGTATCACCGTGAAAAACTGGCGATCAGTGCCTGATCGTTATCTCAATTTTATTTAAAGGGCTTTTTATGGGTGTCCTATTCTGGTTGCGTCGTTTCCTGCTGGTGTTTTCTGTTGCCTTCGCCATGATTGTTAGCGCGCATTTGCTACGAGGGCACGAGCTGATGTATTCACTTTCAGAAAGCCTGCTATGGGCCATGATCAGTGCGAATATTTTTACTGCTTCGCGTATTTACCAATCACGTAAGGGTATTCATTGCGCACTTTGCAATGACATTCCAGGCATGCAAAACGATCAATAGGTTTGTTTTGGTGATTGACATAAAAAAGCCCGGCTGTGCCGGGCTTTTTATTGATGCGATCAATTACGCGAACAATCGGATATTAATTGAAGTTGAAATTACGACGTACTGTGCGTGGCTCGTCCAGTGGTTGGAATTGCCATTTGCGGACGGTATTTTGTACGCCGCGGTCAAAGGTTCCACGGGGATTGGATTTGATAACTCGGATATCCGACACCGAACCGTCACGGTTCACGACAAACTCCACTTCTACACTACCGGTAATGCTGTTGCGTAAAGCATCTGGCGGATAAGCCGGCTGCGGTGTACTGATCGCGACCAAGGCGTTGCTGGTGGCAGCGGCTGGGCGCGACGGGGTGGCGATCGGAGCAGCAGGCGGAGGAGCTACCGTCGTAGGTGCCGGACGGGTTTCGACCGGTGCCGGACGGGTTTCAACCGGTGCTGGCGCGGCTACGGTTGGGGTGGTTGTCTTTGCTGCTGTGGCTGCTTTAGCAGCATCATCCAATGCTTTTTGCTTGGCCAGGTCTGCCTGACGTTTTTCATCTTCGGTACGTTTGGCATCATCAACAAGGCGCTGAGCTGCATTGGCCTTGCCGGTAGAAATTGCTTCGGCAATACGCGGTAGTGCCGGGGCTTGCGGATCGGCACGTTCCAGCAAGGAACGTAAACGTTCTGCTTCCACGAAATCATAACGACCGATGGCTTGTTCGGCGGCGATCACGGTATAGGGCATTAAATCCATCAAGGCGCTTTCGCTGTTGGCATCCGGCTTGTCGCTTTTCTTACGCAGCGCCAGGTAATACTCCATCGCATTATCACCAGCTGGTGCGTAAAGGCGCTGTTCCTTGAATGCCGCTGCTGCGCGTTTACGCAGTTCTTCAACCGGCAAGGCGGACAATGCAGCTTCCGCAGCCTGTGCTGCCTGTGCTGCCTTGGCAATCTGGGCTTCAGCTTGAGCAGTCGTGTCGGCGGCGGCCGGCGGTGCTGGCGCCTCTTCCTTGTTGCAGGCGGTCAGACCCATACCCAAGGCAATCAGCAGGGCGCAGGGCAGTAAATGTTTCTTGGCGTTGATTGTTTTGCTCATAGTGGTCACTTGGTCAGGGCTAGGTTTAAGGATAGCGGATTCTTCACATGCTCAGCACATAAAAGTTTGGCCTATTTGTCAAGTTTTTTCCGTATCGTGCGTCACGGTATAACACGTTGGGCTTATTTGCCGATGCAGAAACTGCTAAAAATTCTACCCAATAGAGCGTCAGCGTCCATATGGCCAGTGATCTCACCAAGGGCATGATGGCTGTCGCGCAGCTCCTGCGCTGCCAATTCACCCTGTTTCTGTACTAATTGCTGCTCGGCCAGAACTAGTGATGCGCTAGCCCTGACCAAGGCTTCGACATGGCGAGCCCGCGCACTGAAACTTCCAGCATCAATCTCGTTCACGCCGGCTGCTTCGCGTAACTTTTCACGTAAGCCGTCAAAGCCCTGACCGTCCCGCGCCGATAACCACAGATGCCAACCGTCATCTTGTAACTCCTGCATTGCCGGTCTGGCACTAAGATCGCATTTATTGTGCAACCACAGAATTTTCGGAACCCCAGTCAAGCTTTGCCTCAACTCGACGATGGAAACTTCCGCGTTGCGATCATCAATGACCGCCAGCGCCAAATCTGCTTGGGCCAATTCCCGGTGCGCACGCTTTATGCCTTCCTGTTCGACGATATCCACGGTTTCGCGTAACCCGGCGGTATCCACCAACGTGATTACTACGCCATCGATCGTAATTGCCTCGCGCAAGACATCGCGTGTTGTTCCGGCGATTTCGGTCACGATCGCGCGTTCTTCACCCGCCAAACGATTCAGCAAGGATGATTTACCGACATTGGGTGCGCCGACTATCACCACATGAACACCATCAAGCAGCCGTTTACCGCGCTCTGCTTCTTGCAGCAAAGTGCTCATGTCGTGTTGTACGCGCCGCAACCTTTTCTGCAATTCTGGAGTAGCAAGAAAATCAATTTCTTCTTCCGGAAAATCCAGCGCGGCCTCGATATAAACCCGCAGTTGCACCAAACCCTGCTCCACTTCGTGAACACGTGCGGAAAACTCGCCATCCAATGAGCGGCGAGCAGCGCGTGCCGCTGCTTCACTACCGGCAGAAATCAGATCCGCAACCGCTTCCGCTTGTGCCAAGTCGAGCTTCTCGTTCAAGAATGCACGCTCGGTAAATTCGCCGGGCCGCGCCTGCCGTGCACCAAGAGCGATGCAGCGTTTTTGCAATTGCATCAATAAATAGGGGTTACCGTGCGCCTGCAATTCGACGACATCTTCACCGGTATAGGAATGCGGGCCAGCAAAATAGATGGCAATGCCATCGTCAATAGCTGCATCGGTTCCATCCAAAAAGCGGCCATAACTTACCTGACGGGCGGTAATTTTTTTTTGCTGGATTATTTCGGCAATGCAATGTGCCTGTGGCCCGCTTAAGCGAATAATGCCAATACCTGCTGGGGCTTTGGCAGTCGCAATGGCCACAATGGTGTCGATGTGTTTATTCATATGCCCATCATAAACAAAGGCCCGCATGAGCGGGCCGATGTATTTACTGAAATGTGGCGCTGGGAAGGCAATCGTATCGCCCCAGCCTGATTTATTTGGCGATAACTGCAGTAGCCGGCTTATCCCCATGACGCCTGTTGATGATTTGCTGCTGGGCAATGCCCAATATTCCGTTGGTCACCCAGTACAAAACCAAACCCGCTGGGAAGAAAGCCATCAGCACGCCGAACATCAGCGGCATGAATTGCATGACCTTTTTCTGCATCGGGTCCATACCCGGCATTGGCGTCAGGCGTTGGGTTACAAACATAACGATAAGATTCATTGCAGGCAGAATGAAATACGGGTCCGGAGCGGTCAAATTTTGAATCCAGCCCATCCATGGCGCCTGACGCAACTCGACGCTTTCAAGTAAGACCCAATACAAGGCAAAGAAAATTGGCAACGGAATCAGCATCGGCAAACAACCTCCGGCTGGATTGATTTTTTCTTTCTTGTACAAATCCATCATCGCGGTCGAATACGCTTGGCGGTCGTCACCGTAGCGTTCTTTCAATGCTTCAAGACGCGGCTGGATCGCCCGCATTTTTGCCATGCTTTTATATTGCGCGGCCGACAATTTATACAAAGCCAGTTTCAGCAATACCACAATCGAAATAATCGCCCAACCCCAGTTACCGATCCAGGAATGAAGTAGCGAAAGCAGCAAGAAAAGTGGTTCCGAAATAACGGTGACGTAACCATAATCCAAGGTCTTTTTCAGACTTGGATTTATTTTTTCCAGATCTTTTTGAAGCTTTGGACCGACCCATAAAGTGGATTCCAGCGATCGCATTTTCCCGGGTTGAAGTTCTACCAGAGGGCCTTGGCTCCTGATCAAATAGCGAATCTTGCCGTCATTTTGCAAAGTAGCGGTCGTGATCTGTTGCTTTTCATTTGCATTCGGAATCCAGGCACTGACAAAATGATGCTGCACCATGCTGATCCAGCTATTGCTTGCATCTTTTATTGGCTGGTCATCAGCAGTGAAATTGGTAAATTTTTTCTTGCCGAATTTATCTTGTTCGGTGTACCAGGCAGCACCTACCAGACTAAAGCTTTCTGGGTTGGTGAACATGCTGTGCTTCGGCGGCGCTGGCGGTTGTGCACGAATGAATTGTTCGTATGCAGCGCCCTGCCAAGCCGATGACCCTGTATTACTGATTTCCTGTTTTACTTTTACCGCGTAACTTCCTCGTGTCAATATCAGGATCTTTCGGACTTTAATTCCCTGGGCGCTGTCTTGCCAAACAAACGGAATTTCCAATGTGTTTTGTCCGTCAGCCAAACGAAATGTGGTCTGGCCATTTTCGACGGCAAACAGTGATTCATGTGTTGGCGCTGTTTTTTTCGTTCCTGCAGCAGCAACCAATCCCGACTGTGCAACAAAAAAGTCAACATCTTTTGTGTCTTGCAAAACAACATTCGGACTACCGGTTTTTTTCTCGACCGGATATTTCAATAATTCTGTAGATACCAAACTCACGCCGCGTGGATCTATCTGTAGTTTAAACAGATCGGTTTGAATAGAAATTGTTTGTGCGATTTGCGCTGATAAACCATCGCTATTGGCGATAGTGGGCAAAGCCGCGTTTGTTCCCGTCACGCTTGGCGCAGTCGGCAAGTCACTTGCCAAGTTTTGCGTAGTCGGCGATTGGATGCTGGTAGTTTCTTTCGTTACCGGTGCTGCACTGGTGCCGGTTTTCGACCATTCCATAAAAAGCAAAAAGGCGACTAACAACCATGCAAACAATAAAAAAGTACGAGTCTGATTCATGAGCTCAAAAAAAACCTGGGCAGGATCTGCCTGTTAAGGATCGCGGGAAGTTGCTGCGCCTTTGTCCGGCGAGCCGTGCATTGTGCCTATCGCTGCGTTACTGAGCAATGACTGGGCGCGATGGAACAGTTTTTCAAGGTCTGCACGCCAAGTGATTGCCAATGTCTTGGCAGCATCCGGTTTCGCTATCAGCACATATTCGGCAGCATGGTAATCGTGCTGGTGCAAACGAAAGTAATCGCGGCACACACGTTTAATGCGATTTCTGGCGACGGCGCTTTTATCTACACGCTTGGACACGGCAATGCCCAGGCGCGGCTTCGGAAAAGCTTCGCCTTGGGCAAGATGCAGACGGAAATAAGCGCCAGAAACGCGACTTCCCTCGCTAAACACGGCCTGATATTCGGCCGAGGTGCGTATACGCGCACTGCGAGGGAAGCGTTGATGGGCCGTGGATTTCACGTCCCGGACTGCAAATATTTATTTAGACGCAGAGACGCGCGCGGCCTTTGGCGCGGCGACGTGCGAGGATCTTGCGACCACCGACAGTTGCCATGCGGGCGCGAAAACCGTGATCACGTTTACGCTTGAGATTGCTGGGTTGATAAGTACGTTTGGTGGCCATGACGCAACTCGCTTGAAGATTGTGCGGGAAAGACTTGAAAGTATAGACAATTTCACCCATCAGAGTCAAGCCGGATAAGCTTGGCGAAAGACTCGGGAGCCGCTAGACTGGGCGACCCCGACTTATCCACAGCAGCGATTCGCTGCCGGAATCCGTATTCTTTATGCTAACTGCTTGGCCCCGTTGTCTTGAACGTCTCGAAACCGAGCTGCCGGCGGAAGATATCCACACCTGGCTGCGTCCATTGCAGACGCGAGTCGTGGGACACGAATTAACACTTTTTGCCCCGAACGCCTTTGTCCTCGAGCAGGTGCGTGAACATTACTTGCCTCGAATTCTGGAATTAATGGCACATTTCAGTCAGGGTCAGGCACAGGTGGCATTGGAAGTTGGTTCAAGCGCTAAACCGCCGGTCGTTCTCAATAAGGACAAAGCACCGGCTTCCAAAGAAGCTGGGCCGTCATTCCAGACCAATCTGGACCCGCGTTATAACTTCGATAATTTTGTCGAGGGTAGCAGTAACAAGCTTGGGCGAGCGGCTGCCATGCAAGTAGCCCAAAACCCCGGCAAAGATTACAACCCGCTGCTTTTATACGGCGGAACTGGTCTGGGTAAAACACATTTGATGATAGCTGCCGGCAATTTAATGCGCGCTAATAATCCCGGCATGAAAGTCTTGTATTTGCGCTCGGAACAATTCTTCAGTGCGATGATGAAATGCCTGCAGGAAAAGACGATGGATCAATTCAAGCGGCAGTTCCAGCAGGTGGATGCCTTATTGATCGACGACATTCAATTTTTTGCCGGCAAGAATACGACGCAAGAAGAATTCTTCCATACCTTCAACGCCTTGTTCGATGGCAAACAGCAGATCATTCTGACTTGCGATCGGTTTCCGCGCGAGGTAGATAATCTCGAACCACGGCTGAAATCCAGGCTGGGCTGGGGTTTGTCGGTCGCAATCGAACCGCCCGACTTTGAAACGCGCGCCGCTATTTTGATGGCAAAAGCGGTGGAACGCGGCGTTCCACTACCTGACGACGTTGCTTTTCAAATTGCTAAACGCATGCGCTCCAATGTGCGCGATCTGGAGGGAGCTCTGAACACTTTGGCCGCGAGGGCGAACCTGTTCGGAAAAACCATCACTATGGATTTTGCTCAGGAAACCTTACGCGACTTATTGCGGGCACAATCACAGGCGGTGTCGATAACCAATATTCAAAAAACCGTGGCCGAGTATTACCAACTGCGAATGGCGGATTTACTTTCGCAAAAACGTACCCGCAGTCTGGCCAGACCCAGGCAGTTGGCAATGTGCCTGACGAAAGAATTAACCGAACACAGCTTGCCGGAAATCGGAGATGCCTTTGCCGGCAGGGATCACACCACGGTATTGCATGCATGCCGCGTTATTCGCGAATTATTGAATACCGATGGCAAGATGAAAGAAGATTGGGACAAATTAATACGTAAATTAAGTGAATAAGACTTACCAGCGGGATAAATTGTGAATAAACTGGGGATAGTTTTTGGATTGGGTATTTATCCACAGACTATCCCAAGCCTCAGGTGTCTTCACCCACACCCGGCGAGAGACAAAAAGTATATTAAAAACAAATAGTTACTGGCTTATCCAAGGTTTTTGGCGACTCTACCACCACCACTCTTTATATATATCCACTAGGTTAATGGGGCACACGGCATGCGTTTTAGTCTTTCTCGCGAAGTTCTTTTAAAACCCTTACAGCAAGTCGTCAACGTGGTTGAACGCAGACAGACGCTGCCGGTGCTAGCTAACTTATTGGTTTCCGTTGAAGGCAATAAGCTTTCAATGACGGGTACCGATCTTGAAGTGGAAATGATTGCCCGTTCTGAAGTGGATGATGCGGAAAATGGCGAGACAACAATTCCAGCAAGAAAACTGTTCGAGATCGTCAGGGCATTACCCGACGGAAGCAAAGTTACGATCAGCCAGAGTGGCGACAAGGTAACTGTTCAAGCAGGTCGAAGTCGTTTTAGCTTGGCGACCTTACCTAGCCGAGATTTTCCGGCGGTTGAAGATCTGGATCTCGTTGAACGAATTCGAGTATCGGAATCGGCGTTAAAAGAATTGATCGAAAGAACGGCTTTTGCCATGGCGCAACAGGATGTTCGTTATTACTTGAACGGCTTGTTATTGGATTTACGCGAAAGCGGCTTGCGCTGTGTTGCGACCGACGGACATCGTTTGGCGCTTTGCGAAGCAGAATTGCCGGAAGGTGCCCAAACACGTAAGCAAATTATCGTTCCTCGCAAAGGGATATTGGAATTACAACGCCTGCTTGAGGGTGGCGATCGTGAAGTTGAACTGGAAGTCGGCCGTAATCATTTACGTATGCGTCGTACCGATGTCACGTTCACCTCCAAATTAATTGATGGTCGTTTTCCCGATTATGAGGCGGTTATTCCGATCGGTGCCGATAAGGAAGTGAAGGTTGATCGCGAAGCCTTACGCGCTGCCCTGCAACGCGCTGCTATCTTGTCGAATGAGAAATACCGTGGTGTGAAATTGGAAATCTCTCCTGGCCAGCTACGCATCATAGCCAACAACCCGGAAAGCGAAGAAGCCCAGGAAGAACTAGAAGCAGAAACGAAGATTGATAATCTTTCCATCGGTTTCAATGTGACTTACTTGCTGGATGCTTTGTCCGCACTGCGCGAAGAGCATGTCATCCTGAATTTGCGTGACGGTAATTCTTCGGCGCTAGTTCGAGAGGCGAGCCATGATCGAAGCCGTCATGTGGTTATGCCATTGCGTTTGTGATTATCTAACCAGACCAGCTTTCAAAAGCCCGGTAAATCCGGGCTTTTTTGCTTAGAGAACTATGCAACTTACCGAACTTCGAATTAAAGACCTGCGCTGTATTCAACAAGCAGAGCTGCAACTGGCATCCGGAATTAATCTCATTACCGGCGGCAATGGTGCGGGCAAAACCTCGGTTATCGAGGCAATCCATTTAATGGGCTATGGTCGTTCTTTTCGAGGCCGCGTTCGGGACGGCATGATTCGTAGTGGCAGTACGCAATGCGAGGTGTTTATCCGTTGGTTTGAGGGTAGGCCTGGCGAACGTCATGCGGGGCTGTTACACACGGGGAATAGCTGGCAAGCAAAACTTAACGGCGAAAGTACGAATAGCCTAACTGAGCTATGCGCCGAAATACCCATCGTTACCTTTGAGCCTGGTAGCCATGAATTGATAGGTGGCGGGGCAGAACATCGGCGGCGGTATCTTGATTGGGGTCTGTTTCACGTGGAACCAGAGTTTGTGCAGCAATGGCGTCGGTACGCTCGGTCACTTAAACAACGCAATACACTGCTGAAGTCGCAAGCTGGTCCTAGCTTATTAAACCCTTGGGAAAAGGAAATGGCAGCGAGTGGTGAAATCATCAGTCGTTATCGTACCCAGTACCTCGAGGAGTTGGATAGTGAGCTCAACAACACGGTGGCTAAATACCTGCCCGAACTAGGTGCGGCTAATCTCGTTTTTGTTCCTGGTTGGAAAAGAGCAGATATTTCCTTGCAAGATGCACTCACTTTAAGTCGGCAACGTGATTTACAGACGGGAAGCACGAGTGTTGGTCCACATCGTGCAGATTGGCGTGTTGAATACCAAAACCTGCCAAACAGGGAAACACTTTCCCGAGGGCAGGAGAAACTAACGGCCTTGGCCTGCGTAATGGCCCAAGCCGAAAACTATGCGCGCCGAAAAAACGAATGGCCGGTGGTTTGCATGGACGATCTTGCGTCGGAGCTCGATGTTCAACACCAGGAACAGGTGTTGTCGCATCTGGCGGCATCAAATGCTCAGGTAATTCTTACGGCGACCGAAATCCCGACAATATTCGGCACCAAGGTTTCCGCAGAAGCTCTGTTTCACGTGAAACATGGGCGGGTTATACAGCTCGCCACGTAGCTCGAAGCGAGCAGCAATAGGCCATTCCGAGGTATAATCGAATGCTTGATACTTAGCTCGGACGCCGCTTGGCGCCGGCTGTAAGACACCATGGAAAACCTATCAAAATGACTGACCCGCAAGTACCCGAAAACGCAGCTGTGCCTAACAACACCTACGATTCAAGCAAGATCACTGTTTTACGAGGCCTTGAGGCCGTCCGTAAACGCCCTGGCATGTACATTGGCGATGTTCATGATGGTACCGGTCTGCATCACATGGTGTTTGAAGTTGTCGATAATGGTATCGACGAAGCGTTGGCCGGCCATTGCGACCGTCTGATAGTGACTTTACATACTGATGGTTCCTGTTCGGTATCAGATAACGGCCGCGGAATTCCAACCGACATCCATAAGGAAGAAAACGTCTCGGCTGCTGAAGTCATCATGACCGTGCTCCATGCCGGTGGTAAGTTCGACGACAATAGCTATAAAGTTTCTGGTGGTCTGCATGGTGTCGGCGTATCAGTGGTTAATGCCTTGTCTAAGTCACTGTGGCTGAATATCTGGCGCGACGGCTTTCACCATCAGCAGGAATATGCCGAAGGTGAGCCTTTATATCCGCTGAAACAAGTCGGTCCATCAAACAAGCGCGGTACCGAATTACGCTTCCTTCCGAATGCCGATATCTTTACCGATGTCGAATTTCACTACGATATTCTTGCTAAGCGACTTCGCGAACTTAGCTTCCTGAATTCAGGCGTCAAGATCGAACTGATCGATGAGCGCGGCGAGGGCAAGCGTGATTTATTCGAATACGAAGGCGGAATTAAGAGCTTCGTGGAACATCTCGCGTCCGTAAAAACCCCGTTACATCAAACAGTTATCTCAGCTTCGGGTGAAAAAGACGGTATTGTGGTTGATATTGCTCTGCAATGGACCGATGCCTATCAGGAAACGATGTTTTGCTTCACAAACAATATTCCACAGAAAGACGGCGGCACCCATTTGATCGGTTTCCGTGCCGCTTTGACCCGCACCTTGGGCAATTACATTGAACAAAGCGGCATCGCCAAACAGGCCAAAGTGACCATGTCGGGCGACGATATGCGCGAAGGCATGATTGCGGTACTGTCGGTGAAAGTGCCTGACCCAAGCTTCAGCTCGCAAACCAAGGAAAAACTGGTCTCTTCCGAAGTCCGGCCTGCCGTGGAAGCGGTTATCGGCCAGAAGCTGGAAGAATTCCTGCAAGAGCGCCCGAATGAAGCACGCGCTATAGCCGGAAAAATTGTCGATGCAGCGCGGGCCCGTGAAGCTGCTCGTAAAGCCCGCGACCTTACCCGTCGTAAAGGCGCTCTCGATATCGCCGGTTTGCCTGGCAAACTCGCCGATTGCCAGGAAAAAGACCCGGCAAAATCTGAATTATTCATCGTCGAAGGTGACTCCGCAGGCGGCTCGGCCAAACAAGGCCGAAATCGTAAAACCCAGGCCATTTTGCCCTTGAAAGGCAAAATCCTGAACGTGGAACGCGCTCGTTTTGATCGCATGCTGGCATCCGCCGAAGTAGGGACGCTGATTACGGCGCTTGGTTGCGGCATTGGCAAAGACGAATACAACCCGGACAAATTGCGTTATCACAGCATTATTTTGATGACCGACGCCGACGTTGACGGCTCGCATATACGTACCTTGCTGCTGACATTCTTCTATCGACAAATGCCGGAGTTGTTGGAGCGCGGACATATTTATATCGGTCTGCCGCCGCTTTACAAAATCAAACAAGGCAAGAACGAGCAATACATCAAAGACGACTCCGCATTGAATGCTTATCTGGTCAATCATGCCGTAGAAGGCGCCGAACTTCGCCCTTCCGATTCAGCCCCAGCAATCAAAGGCATGGCCCTGGAAAAACTATTGCTCGAAGTGGTTGCCGCGAACGAAGTAATTCAACGTCACGCTTATCGTGTAGATGCAGCCGTGTTGGAAAACATACTCGAAATGCCGCCATTGAAAGTGGAAGATTTTCAAAATGCAGAGATCTTGAAACCTTGGTGCAAAGCGCTGGAAACCAAATTAAACAATGTCGGTTTGGGCCGTCCGCAATACGCCATCCGTGCAGAAGTTGCACAAGACGAAGGTCATGGCGGCGCATTGATTATCGAAAAACGCCATCATGGTTTGACGCATACGCAAACCGTTGCAGTACAACAATTACTGCATGGTGAGTTGCGTCAGTTGACTGAAATCGCGCACCAGTTGCATGGTCTTTTGCAGGAAGGTGCAAGTGTGATTCGCGGTGGTAAATCGCAAGCCGTTAGCACTTTCAAACAAGCCCAGGAATGGTTGCTAGAAGAAGCCAAAAAAGGTCGTACCATTCAACGATTCAAAGGCCTGGGTGAAATGAATCCGGAGCAGTTGTGGGACACCACGGTAAATCCTGAAACGCGTCGATTGTTGAAAGTTCGCATTGAAGATGCGGTTGCTGCCGATCAGATTTTTTCTACACTGATGGGCGATGTCGTTGAGCCCCGCAGAATATTTATTGAAGACAATGCATTGCGTGTCGGAAACCTAGATATTTAAAGCGATGCAACCGAACGAGAATGATTTCGCGAGAAAAAGCGAAGCAGTAGAAAGAATGCCCGGAATTTTTTCAATTCTTGGCGCAGTAGTTCTGGACATCGGTTTGTTCGTTTTATTCTCGTTTGTCGCAATGATAGCGATGATGGCAATTTGGACGGTCGCTTCGCTGCTTTTAAACACAGGCCATAGCGAATCAGGATCAGAGCCGGGGACAACGGCTCAGTTGCTGATCGCTTCCTTAGCAATGTACCTGGCAATAGTGGTTCTGTCTTTATGGCGAGGCCGCAGACTGGGGTTTGTCACGGCGCAAATTACCTCAAAAAAAGCGGCTTTGCTTGCTGCGTCAAGCGGCATCATACTTTTTTTATTTACGTTGCTGGCTACAAATTTGCTCGAAGCCTTCGGTTTTTTTACCAAGCCTAGCAATCAAGAAATATTGGAAAATTTAAGCAAGCAATGGCCGGTTTCCATCATGTTTTTTGTCGTAGTCATTGCACCCGTTTTTGAAGAATTATTTTTTCGTAAACAATTATTTGCCCGCATGGCACAGGCAAATCACCTCGTACTTGGGTATGTACTGAGCAGTTTGTTGTTTGCCTTACTACACGAGCCTGCACCCACATCAGGAATTGGCGACTGGCTACTGAAACTATTTATCTATGGCTCGATGGGCGCAGTATTTGCCTGGGTGTACAAAAAAACCGGGAAGCTTTGGCCAGCAATTGTGGCTCATGCCAGCAATAATCTATTAGCCGTAATCGTCTTTCTGTTGTTCAGTTAAGTGCACTGCCGTTCAGTTTGCTGGCGTTAATTTCTATAGCGTCAAACGAAGTGATATTGAGCTTGTTTGATAAAACAACCACTAGCTATTTCAATCGTTCTTATGTCGATCATCGGTGTTTCCTCCGATCTATAAGAGCGTAAGCACTTTCCAGTCCCGGCTGGCTGTTAGCAAGGCAGGTGTAAGCTCAGGCATGTTCAATGTGATCAAATTCAAGGATGAATTTGCCACAGCCCATCCGCCCGGATCCGACGCGAAAACCGGAATAAAACCGTGAAAGAAAGTACATCGGGTTTTTCGTATAATTTACAAACGACCCGTAAAGCCGGAACAAACCCTTATATATCTAAATTAGCCACGGGGCTTGAGTATGAAGCCCGCGCGCCGTACCCTTGGTATTCTTATTAGTGCTTTTGCTCTTGGAGTTTGAGATGAAACGAATGCGTCCTTTGGTTTTGGCAATCAGCGTAGGCTTGGTGTCGTGTTTTGCAATTACTTCAGCCATGAGTGCTGAAGAAAGTAACAAAACCGAACAACCCAAGGCCAAGAAAAAATCCTATAAGGAAAGAATGTTCGACGATGCCGAATCCTACGACCTGTCGGGTAAAGACATTAAAAAAGAAGAGCAGATCGTTCAGCTTTATCCGTTGGCAACTCGTATAGCCCCTAGCCAGGAAGGCGACGGTACGATGGTGAAACTGCGCAACCAAATGGTTATTGCGTATCAAAAAAATAATGACGAAGAAGCAAAGAAACTGGCCCAAGAAATAAAAGCCAACCCGAAAGCGAATGCGAATGATCGGGCAACGGCGGTAAAGGTTCTATTGCTGGTCGCAACCAGAAAAGATAGCTACAACCACAAAGAGGCGATTCCGCTGCTTGAAGAATCAATGGAAATCAACGGCCTCGACAACAACGCCTATTACGGACAGATGTCGGAACTCGCTCAGCGCTATTTATTGAATCAGGATTATGAAGACGCATATGAAACCTCAGAAAAATTCCTGAAAGAAACAAAAGTCGAAAAAATCGAAATGCTGAAAGTAAAGGGCAATGCATTGTTCCGCCTGAATCGTTTTGCAGAATCACTGGTGCCTCTGGAAAAAGTTCACGCCGCCGACCCGGCAGACATTCAGGCCACGCAAATGTTGGCAAAAGCCTATTCTGATGGAGGTCAACCTGCGAAAGCAGCGGAACTGACAAAAACGATTGTTCAAGCCACGGGTAATGACCGTGCAGCACAAGTGAATCTGGCCATTACCTATCTTGATGCCAAACAAGTAGTAGAGGCTTCGGACGTCATTGCAGAATTGCGCAAAAACAACCAATTGGTTGAAGAGCGCGACTACCTGGCCGCGATGAATGTCTATACGGCGATGAAGAATAAAGAAAAAGACACCGTGGCAGTGATGGAGGAAGGCTTCAATAAAGGCATCATCAAGCCGACCGCCGTGCGCTATAACATTCTGGCCGACGCTTATTACTATAGCGATCTTCCTAACAACACAAAAAAAGCCATTGAATGGTGGGCAAAAGCAGCGCCGATTGCCAAAGATGGTGGTGTTTATCTGAACATGGCGATCGTTGAGTGCCAAGAAGATATGTATCAGGCTTGCAAGGAGAGTGCCAAAAGCGCGTTGAGCAAAGGCGGCATCAAGCCGGGAGAGGCGTGGCAGGAAATTGCCAATGCCGAAGAAGGTCTCGGAAACTCGGCTGCTGCAGCAGAAGCGAGACGCAAGTCAGGAAAATAGGGTTTTTACTCGAAGGACATTGGAGAAATCTCCTTCTTGGTATAAGCTTACAAGTTCCCGCCGCAGTGTAGCGGCGGGTCATGGCGTGAAAGCGTCGCGAAAACGAATATCAGAGCCGCCACCGCATGACGGATCCCAACAAGAAAGATGACAAAGCAGCAGGTTTAAGCTGGCCGCGTATCGGTGGCGTTGCATTCGCAATGGCACTTCACGTTGCAGGTTTTATGATGCTGATGGCCCCGGTTTCGGCCCCGCCGCCGCCGGAAGAAGAAGAGTCGATAGTGCCGGTAAGCTTTACCGACCCGCCACCGCCGCCACCACCGCCGCCACCACCACCACCAGAGCCGCCGCGTGTAATCACGACCGTCGTGAACACTCCGAGGCCGACAGTGCTGCCACCACCACCCGAACAACCGCCAGTGGTTTATAACGACCCGAATGCGAACTCGGTTGCTGCGCCGCCGCCTGCACCACCAACAGTGCAAACTGCTATCGTTTCTGACAGCGAAGCTACTGAAGATATCAGTGGCCGCGCATTAAACCCGCCTAAATACCCAGCTGCGGAAGCTCGCGATGGTGTAGGTGGAACGGTTCGCGTTAGAGTTAGTATTGATGCAAACGGTAATGTATTAGAAGTTTCGATTGAAAAATCGAGCCGTAACCGGAACTTGGACCGGGCAGCGATGGACGCGGCACGCAAATGGAAATTTAATCCAGCTGTGCGCGGCGGTAAAAAAGTACCAGGCGTTGTCATCGTTCCAGTCGAATTCAGCCCTCCTCCTCAATAACGATTAATCACTAAGATAAAGGTCATCCTTATGCTACAGGACATCCTCACCCTCTCGGCCGCAGCTGCAGGCGGCGCCAATAACACCGCGGAAGCCTTCAATAAGATGGGCTTCAGCCACATGTTCAGCACCTTCATCACTGGCGATAATACCGTTGGCGCGATTGTGTTCACCACGCTGGTGATCATGTCCATGGGTTCGCTCTATTACATGGCGGCGAACTTCATTAAAGGCCGCGTGATATCGAGCCGTGCCGACAAGGTGATGGCCACTTTCTGGGAAAGCAATCCTCAGGACGCCATCCGCTTCATGGAAGAACAACCCGCCAATGAACCATTCTCGAAAATTGCTCTGGAATGTGCTCAAGCTGCAGCGCACCATCAGCGTAGCGAAGGCAACCGTTTGGCAGAATCGCTAAATCGTTCCGAATTTATTGACCGGACCCTGCGTCAAGTTGTGACAAAAGAAAGTGCCCGTCTTGAAGACGGTATGACTTGGTTGGCAACCGTCGGCGCAACGGCTCCATTCGTTGGTCTGCTTGGTACCGTCTGGGGTATTTACCACGCTCTGATCAACATCGGTGCATCCGGCCAAGCCGATATCGGCAGCGTCGCTGGCCCGGTGGGTGAAGCCCTGATCATGACTGCTATTGGTCTGTTCGTCGCAATTCCCGCAGTGTTGGCGTACAACTTCTTCACGAAGAGCAATCGCAATACTTACGCCAAATTCGATACCTTTGCTCATGACTTGCACGACTTCTTTGCAACCGGCGCACGCGTCGGCGGCGACAAGCGTTAATAGAAGCAGGACTTAGAAGGAGCGCTTTATGGCATTTAGCACAAACTCTGGCGGCGGCGGTCCAATGGCCGATATCAATGTCACTCCACTCGTGGACGTGATGTTGGTCCTGCTGATCATCTTCATGATTACTGCGCCTTTAATGACGCACAAAATCAAGGTTGAGTTGCCGAAAGCATCGCTGAATGAAAAGCCTACACAAAAGGTTGCACCTGTAACAGTTACCGTGAAGGCAAATGGCGAGATTTATTGGGCTGATGCAAAAGTTAGCCAGGATGCTTTCGAAGCTAAGCTCGATGGCATTATCGGCATGGATCCACAGCCTGAGCTGGATATTCGTGCTGATAGAGATACCAAGTACAAGCTGATCGAAAAAACGACCACCACGGCAAAAAGCCGCGGCGTTCGCAAGGTCGGTTTTGTTTCCACGCGTGAACGCTGAGACGGAGTAGGACTAATGGCATTTTCTTCAGGCTCCGGCGGCGGCCCAATGGCAGACATCAACGTCACCCCGTTGGTTGACGTGATGTTGGTATTGCTGATCATCTTCATGGTGACGGCACCGCCTATGTCGCATCAAATCCAGGTTGACTTGCCGCAGCCAACACTCAACCCACCACCACCACCGGTGAATCCGCCAGATCCAATCAAAATTCGCATTGATGCAGGCGGCAGCGTTCAGATGAACGGCACCCCGATTGATATGAAATCTTTGGAAGCGCAGTTTAATTCTGTTGGTGAACAAGAAATTGACCGCCAAGGTAAATTGGAAATCGATACCGATCCAGAAGCAGAATATGAAGTTTTGGCAAAAGTTCTGGCCAGGGCCAAGAACGCCAAGCTAACAAAAATCGGTTTCGTGGGCCCAGGTGCGTAATAAGTAAATTTTAGTAATTAATACTTACTGTAGCAACACCGCCGAAAGGCGGTGTTTTTTTATTTGCCAAAAAATAAAATCAGGAGTAGATATAAGTCATCACCCAACGTAAGGAGTGGTTATGAATAGAACGACTTCCCCAAGCATGATGGCCGATATTAATATCACCCCTTTGGTAGATGTGATGCTGGTGTTGCTGGTAATTTTTATGTTGGTGGCACCGGCGATTACCCAGACAATCAGCCAGAATATTGCTCCTTCGCCACCCAACCCGGATAAATCCGAGCCCCATAAATTGATCGTGCAGGCCGGAGATACTTATCTGCTGGATGGCCAGATCATCAGTCTGGCTGAAATGAAGTCGCATTTTACAGATGCCGTGAAATCCGATAATAAATACACCGTGCAGGTTTTTGGCGAGCCGGATGCCAGCTATCAGAGCTTTACCGAGGTGATGGCAATTGCCAATAACGCCGGTATCGAAAATCTTAGCCTTGCAACGAATTAACGCGGCGCGGAAATAACACGAAGATAGTTTTGTACGGTGGCATACAAGCCATCGTACAAAGCGTCGTTAAACAAAGCGTGACCAATCGAGACTTCACGTAATCCAGGCAGTGCCGACAAAAAGGGCAGCAGGTTTCTCTGATTCAAATCGTGGCCGGCATTAACGCCGATATCAAGCGATTCCGCTGCTAAAACCGTGGCCCGACATGTTGCTAAAGATTGTTCGGCGTTACCGTTTTCAAAGTCATGGGCAAACGGACCGGTGTAAATCTCGATGCGATCCACGCCAAGCTCGCGGGCAATCGTCAAATCCTTTACATCCTGGTCAACAAATAAGCTGATTCGTCCGCAATAAGGTTTCAGTTCCAGAATAATCGAGCGTAAACGATCGATATCATGTCGGAGATTAAAGCCGTGATCGGAAGTAATTTGACCATCGCCATCCGGAACCAGGGTTACCTGCGTCGGCCGTGTTTCCCTTACCAATGCCAGCAGGCCCGGGTATTCGCCACGCACTGCAGCGAAAGGATTTCCTTCAATATTAAATTCGACTTTGTTGGCCACTAAGCTTGCCAAAGCACGTACATCCGAAGGCAGGATATGACGAAGGTCAGGACGCGGGTGTACCGTTATTCCGCCAGCGCCGGCGCTGATCGCTACACTTGCGGCCTCAAGCACGGAAGGTAAATTACCACCACGAGAGTTACGCAGAACCGCGACCTTGTTAACGTTCACACTAAGGAGCGTCATGAAATAATCCTGTTGAATATTGCGAACAGAGTATCATCCAAAGCAGCGCCACCAGCCATAGAGATAAGTGCCATAACCATAAATAATCATGAATAAATTTAGCCGTAATTGCGTACTTGTGCTGCTGAGCTGCCTCTGGTTATTCCAGAGCCCACAGCTTTTGGCGCAGACCATGAAACTGCACGGCGCGCCCTTGATGCAGCGATATACGGCGAAAGACTTCAATGCCAATCCACAGCACTTCAGCATAACCACCGACAAGGCCGGACGTTTGTTTGTCGGTAATTCGGAAGGCATCTTGAGGTATGACGGCACAAGTTGGGAACTGATCGAGTTACCAGCAAAGCAAATCGCGCGAGATCTCGTCCGGGCGCGCGACGATAAAATCTACGTGGCCAGTTACGATACTTTCGGCGAATTAATTACCGATAAAGACGGAAAAATTACTTTTCAGGAACTGTTGACTTTAAGCGGACTGAAAGGAGACAAACGACATGTCGGTATTGTATGGGAAGTTTTCTGTACCGATGAGGGTATTTATTTCCGTACGGAAGAATCGCTTTTCTTTATCAGCTACGACAGAAAAACCACGCGTGCATGGCCGTTGTCGGAAAACGTGCGCAGCATCTTCCCGCAAAAAAACACTCTTTATGCACGCATTGATGGTCTCGGATTCAGCAAGTTTGTAAACGGTAATTTCAAACTTGAACCGGGCGGCGAAGAATTTTCCAAACGCGCCTTGCCCGGAATGATCGATAAGGGAAGTTGGCGTCTGCTGGTATCTGATGATGGCTTTTATCGTGCCGATGAAACCGGAGTGAAGCGTCTTGCCAACGGTGCTGGATCGGAATTGAAAAATAGCCAGGCCTATGAAGTGTCGGCATTAGCCGATGGCAGCTTTATCGTGGGAACTAGACTCGGAGAATTATTTCGCTTCGGCCAGGATTTCACGGTGCTGGAGCGCTTGAAACTTGGCAGCTTCGCCATTGCCGCCATGACTGTCGATAACGAAGGCGGGTTGTGGGTAGCGACAGAGGGAGATTTGCTTCGATTGACGATGCCGTCGCCCTGGTCATTCCTGGATGCAAATCAAGGCGTTCAAGGCATTGTCAGCGATTTCGAATGGCATGAAAACGCATTATGGATTGCAAGCACCGCAGGTCTCGGGCGCATCGTGCCGATGCCGGACGGCACTAGCCGATATGAGGCAAAACCGTGGGTAGATTACGAAGCCTATGTATTCGACAGCAACGATGCAGGCCTGTTGATTGGACATCGTCAAGGCCTACTCGTACTCGACAAAGGTAGTACGGTACCTAGAAAACTGCTTGAAGACCAGAAAGAACTGGTCTTGTTATTCGAAAAATCACGTTATGACGAAAAACTGATTTATGCCTTGGCCCACCACAGTTTGCTGATACTTCAAATCATCGATGGTAAATGGCAGATTAGAAAAAGAATTTCACTAGATGACATGAGCGTCGATAGTCTGGTTGAAACCGCATCCGGCGAAATATGGTTCAGCAATAATTATGCCGGACCACAGCGCTGGCATTTCAATACCGATACTTTTGAAATTATCGACAAGAAAGAGTTTAGTAAAGAAGATGGCTTGCAGCTTGAAAAAGACGAGCCGCAACACGTGTATCGGCTTGATGGAAAAGTGCATGTCGTCGTTTCAGATAAAGGGTTCCTGTTTGACGGAAAGAAATTTGGTCCTGAAGTTGCACCACCGTTCACCCTTGTTTCGCGACCGCACGAGCTTTATGTTACCGAAACACCGGTGGGTGCCTACGCCTATACCTCGCGGGAAATGTGGTTTCGTCCGAAGGCGGAAACCGAATGGAAGCCCTTGCGTATGGCACTTAGCAGCGCTGCCGGTTATGGTGTTGTCCGATTGAACCGCGATGGCGTTGTGCGTATGTCCACCTGGAGTGGCATATTGCAATATAACGAGAAGGAAAAAAGCACGGTACCCGAGCCACTGGAACTACGTTTCGAATATGTCACGGCCATCGACCCGGAAGGTAAATCCAGCATCAATCTGCCGACGAATACGAGCCGGGAATACATCAAGGTTCCGCCCGGCCATAACCTGAAACTAAGATTCTCGATGGTGAGCCTCGAGAGCGGCGTCGAGTTTCGCTATCGTATGTTGCAACTTTCCAGCGAATGGAGTGGATGGTCGGATCGCGATCTTTTTATACGTGCTCAACCGCCCGGCGACTACGTGCTCGAGCTCCAAGCCAGAACGCGATCGGGACGCGAAGCAGAAACAATCAGTTACCGCTACACCGTATTGCCGCACTGGTATGAAATTCTGTGGGTGCGCTTTTTGATTTTGCTTATCGCCGTGGCGGCCATATGTTTGCTGACTTACTGGGTTATCAGAAACCGCGTTGCAAAATATCGCGAAGATAATATCAAATTGGAAAAACGCATTAGCGAACGTACTACGGAGTTGGAGTCGTTGAACCAGAGGTTATCGGAATTGGTGATCGAGGATTCATTGACCGGCGTGTCAAATCGGCGCGCCCTCGAACAGGGTTTGCAGCGTGAATGGTTTCGCTGCCTAGACCAGTGCCGACCCTTGTCGGTATTGATGATCGACGTCGATCATTTCAAACAGTTCAATGATAAACACGGACATCTGGAAGGCGACATATTGCTGCGTGAGATCGCCCAAACGCTCAAGAAAGAACATGATCCAAAACGCGAATTGCTTGCTCGGTTTGGCGGCGAGGAATTTGCTCTCTTGCTGCCGGGCGTAAATCAAGAAGATGCGGTTCGTCGAGCAGATGGCATTCGCCAAATAATGACCCGCCAGAATCAAAACGTGACCGTGAGCATTGGCGTTGCCGGTTTCGTGCCGAGCATCCAGATGGAACAAAGCAGTTTGCTGCGGCGAGCCGACGCCGCGCTTTACCGTGCGAAACGCGCTGGCCGGAATCGGGTTGAAAGCGATAACGATTAGTGGGTCGAATTGCTTTGCGAATTTTCGGTGGCGGCTTTACGAGCGGCAGCCTGTTCACGCATCATGCGCAAGTCTTCCGGGCTGATCATTTTGCTGTCATCCCGGCTGTTGCTTTGCATCCGCTCCGACATGAAGTTCAATACACCGGCCAGTAAAAATCCCAATGCAGCCAGTAACAAAATAACAGTCAGTGCCAATGGAACACTGGGTGAAAAGGTTATGCTGAAGCAAATGAGCGCGAGTAATAACAAGATCCAGGGCATGTTGGAAGTCCGGTGAAATTTGCGTCAGTTTAGCGCAGGCACGCGCCGGTTTACATATCTCGGATTACATTCCCGGCGTTCAGAAATATGAGCGGAGCCCTCAAAGCATTGGCGACAGAAGGCGGGCAGAAGCCTCGGCAAGCTGGTTTAGCCAAGTCTGGGGTCGATGTTTTGGCATCAGAGCGCTGATACGCATGTCATCGAGCATTACCTGGCTCAAGGCGAGAGCCAAGTCCAGATTCTCCAGCAAGATGCAAAGCTCGAAATTCAGCCGGAAGCTGCGATTGTCGAAATTCGAGCTCCCTAAAATCATCGTTTCATCGTCCACCAGTAAAGCCTTGGTATGTAGCATTTTTGGGTAACAATAAATCTGGACGCCGACAGCCAGCAACTCATCAAAGTATGAACGAGCGGCGGCATCCACTAATAGGGAGTCGCTTTTGGCAGGAACGATTAAGCGGACATCCAGCCCACGCAAGGCTGCCGATATCAATGCCATGCGGGCAGATTCGCTTGGAACAAAATAAGGAGTCGCCAACCATACCCGTTCATGTGCATGTGAGATTGCAAAGACTTTTGCGCGATGGATGGGTTCCAAGACAGTATCCGGTCCGGCGGGAATAATTTGAACCTTGATCTTGGCCTGCGGCTTTTCGATGAACAACTCAGCCTCGCTCGGGGCGTGTCTACCCGAGTAGACCCAGTCTTCCAGGAAAGCCAGTTGCAACCAGCGTACGGCATCTCCGCTTACGGCGACATGCAGATCGCGATAAGCCTCAGGATTTATACTTTCATTTTCATCGTCGGTAATATTGATACCGCCGGTGAAACCGTAAATGCCATCAACGATTACAATTTTTCTATGCGAGCGCAAATTAATTTTCGGTTTCCACAGGCCGCGCCAGCGAATCCGGGTCCGGTGAAAAAATGAAACTTCGGCACCGGCATCAAGCAGAGGCTGTAGAAAAGCATGGGTAATGCCGGAAGATCCGATTGCATCTACTAGAAGACGAATTTTTACACCTGCACGCGCGCGTTCAGTCAAGGCGTCGCGAAACAGGGTACCGGTGTGATCGGTCGCGTAAATATAGTATTCAAGATGAATATGCCGGGTAGCTTTTGCGATAGCTTTTAAAATGGCATCAAAGCAGGCACTACCACCGACGAGTAGATTTACTTCCACGGCACTACTGGCGGCAAAACCGCTGCTGTTTTCGGCAAGTAGAGACAATTCAGATTGCGTAGAATCCAGCGAACCGGAACCCGATTGTTTACTTAGCAAGGCTTTGGATCGCAAGCGTTTCGATTGTTGTCGGCGAATGCGCTGTGGGCCTAGAAAGTGATAAATCACGAAACCAAACACTGGCAGAAAAGCCAGTGCGAAGACCCAGCTCAGTGTTGCGGCAGCCTCACGCTTTTGCAAAATAACCCAACCACACAATAGAACAATGTACACAAGCCATAGCGTGGAAATGCCAAGCCAAAGATTGGGAAACCACTGGTTAAGGTCTTGCCAGAGCTGCATTGAATTTCATCCAGGCAATTATTGCGAATACTATGATGGCAGAGCCGGAGATTTCTTGCAGCTAATGCCGGGTATTGCCGAAAAACAAAAAAAGCCCGCTTAGTTTCGCGGGCTTTTATCAGACTTTGCAAACGCAACAAACCGGAAGTTATTGGATGCGCTCCACTTTATAGCCTT
>JBDTTC010000158.1:0-4868 GCA_039930825.1 Arenimonas sp. | reverse complement strand
TTTTCAAGCACTGGGATGAAGCCGAACTGGTTCGTGGCCAACTGCCTGATTAATAATTGTCGGCCTGAGTGCCGACCTATTCGGATTTCTTCATGATCATCGGGATGCGTATATAAAAACTGCTTCCTTTACCTACTTCACTTTCACAACTCAAACTTCCTCCCAGCAACTGCGTTGCCAGATTCCATGCGATATGCAGACCAAGTCCGGAGCCACCCTGCCCACGTTTGGTGGTAAAGAATGGATCAAATACCCTACGCCGAATATCTTCCGACATTCCGGCACCGCTATCGCGAAACTCGATCAGGGCAGTATCGCGGTCAAGGCTGATCAGAATATCGATTTTCCCTTTCTTCTCATTCGGAAACGCATGCAATAAAGCATTCATCAATAAATTCACCAATATCTGATAAATCGCACCGGGATAAGTTTCGAATACCAATACTTCCTGGCAATACAAATGGACTTCGTGCGGCGTTTTTTTGATCGCCGGTTGCAGCGAGATTAAAACCTCCTCGACATAGGAATGAAGATTAATTACGCGGGTCTCTTCACTGGATTGGTCAACAGCGACTTGCTTGAAGCTTCGTACCAATTTATCGGCGCGATTGAGATTTCTTAATATCAGCTGGCTACTTTCGGCTGCGTTGCGGCTAAAACTTTCAAGGTCGGACCTTGACAGCGTGTTTTCCTGCATTAATTTATCCAGCCGTTGGACTTCAGCGTCCAGAAAGGAGGCGGCGGTAACGCCAATACCGAGCGGCGTATTGATTTCATGGGCAACACCGGCTACCAAACCGCCTAAAGCTGCCAGTTTTTCGGACTCGACCAATTGCTGCTGCGTCTGGGTTAATTGATCAATTGTTTCGTGTAAATCCTTGTTCAACTTGCTCAATGCATCGGTACGCTGTGCGACGCGTTGTTCTAATTGCGTATTCACTTCAGCCAAGGCAATTTCATGTTGTTTGAGTACGGTAATATCACCGGTGGTACCCACCATGCGCTTTGCTTTACCTTGATCATCTCGCTCGATAACACGCCCGCGCATTCTTATCCAACGCCAACCACCTGCGGTTGATTCGCTACGGCATGTCGCATCAAAGGCTTCCGTCTCACCTTTAAAGTGCATACGCATGGCATCTTGAAATGAATGCACATCTTCGGGATGAACATATTTGTAAAGTGTGCCGGCATTCTGGGTGAATTCGCCAGTAGAGCCTTTTAATATAAGTAGCGGATTACTCCGATGAATAGAATTGTGTTCAATATCAAGATCCCACAGCTCATCGCCCGTTCCCCAAAGCATAAGTTTCAGACGTTGTTCACTTTCACGAATCACGGCCTGAGCTCGCTCCCGTTCGCGGAGTCGCAAACTTACGTTCCATGCAAATATCCCCACAATGCCGATTGCTAGAAAAAAATATACCAGCTTCGCCCAGACTGTTGCCCACCATGGCGGTGGCAGATGAACAGGCATCTGAAAAATTCCCCCCCATTTTCCGTCAGGGCTTCTTACTTTCACTTCAAACTGGTAGTCGCCGGGTTGCAGATGGTTAAACGATGCCAAGCGTCGAAGCGCATCTGTTTCATACCATTCTTCATGAACCCCAAGCATCCGATAGGCATATCGCAATGCCTCTGGATCGGTATAAGTGAGTGAAGAAAACTCGAGATTGATATCATCTGCTTCGGCATCAAGATCGAGACGCGCACCACTTGCAGTACTACTTAGGCGGTAAGGTTTGATATTTTTGTTTCGTTCGCCGCTTTTCAAAACTCGCAAGGATGTCAATTCGACTCGATTGGGTGCCGATTGCGAACCTACATCGAGCGGATCAAAAAAGGTAACCCCACGCAAGCCGCCGAATAGAATCCTGCCATCAGGCAACTTCCCGTATGAACCGATAAAATATCCAATCCCCTGAGCGCCATCGCGGGAACCGAAGTTTTCTATCTGATTGCTAACTGGATTGATGCGCGACAAGCCTGTCGTGGTACTAGCCCAGATATCTCCATGCTTATCTTCCACAGTGCCGCCGATGGCATTGGCCGTCATGCCGTTTTTTGTAGTGTATGAAATAAACGTCATAACACCACTCGGGCTGACCTGCATACGGTTAAGACCGCCACCCTGTGTTCCTACCCACAGACGCTTTTGGCTGTCCTCGGAAATTGAAGTAATAGTATCGTGACTAAGAGCACCCTTCTTGCCGGGCTCGCCGCGAAAACGCTGCATAACTCCGGTTCGCCGATCCAGTTTGACCAAGCCACCGGGCCGAAGTCCGAACCAGAACTGGGATTTTGAATCTTCGAAAATAGCGTTGACTATTTCATTGCTATAGTACTTATCTCCGTTGCCGGAAGCTGGAACCGGATAACGTTCAAACGCATTGCACTCCTCGCACCGCGATGCCAAACCGCCACCTGCAGTACCGACCCATAATGTCCCTTTCGAGTCCACATATAATCTTTGTATTGCGCTGTAGGGAAGCGAAAGCGGATCATCTTTTTCATTCCTGAAAATTTCGAACGATTTTCCGTCTAGCTTTAATTTTGCCAAACCTGCACCGGTAGCAACCCATATCCGGCCTTTGCGATCTCGAACGATATTTTGTACTGCGCCTGGCGGCAGGCTATCGGCTACATCGGGGTTATTTATATAACGTGCCAAAACGCCTTTCTGTAAATCGTAGTGGACCAGACCGCCACCTTCCAGAACACCAAACCACACTGTTGCATCTGTATCCACGAATAATCCCGGCACCGATGATGCCGGCAATGCCATGCCGCCGGATTGTGAAGTGATTTCTTGGAATGCTTCGGTACGCGGAATAAACAGACTAACTCCGTTTAACCATGTACCGATCCACATCAGCCCATCGCGGTCCTGCATCAATGATTCGATTCGACTGGAAGCCAGACTTCCTCCCAGCCCCTCGTTGTAACGCCAGGTTTTAATAGCTGAATTTGAAACATCGATGCGCGACAAACCATCGAAAGTGGCGATCCATAATCGTCCGAAACGGTCAAACTTCAAATCACGGACATTATTATCAGCGATACCATCGCTTCGTTTTAGGTGCTGGATCTCTTTACCGTCGCTTGTGTAACGGTAAAGTCCTTGCTCCAACGTGGCGACCCATATTTCCTTTCCATCTGGACTGCGGACAATGGTTTCAATTTCCGTAGCTAATGGCGAGATTACAGGCCAGGCTCGCAGGTTTGCATGATCGGGGTCGAGCAGATAAATCCCGTTGCGCGTTCCGATCATTAGTCCCTGGTTAAAATCCATTATGGACTTCACACGACCAACCGAGTCGTAATTCACCGCTGCGATATTTTGAAAAGTAAGCTGCTTCTCATCAAGCCATTGCAATGTGCCCGCATTGGTCGCAACCCACAATCGCTTTTTATTATCGAGTTTTAAAGTACTGATTCCGTTGTCTGCAATATCGCCGTATTTACCGCCAGCTTGGAATCGCTTGAAGTTATCGTTGCCGGGATCATAAAGTGCCAGTCCGCCAGACTGAGTGCCTACCCAAAAACCTTTTTGACTGGCCTTCTCGATGGCTACAACATGGTTGTCGGCCAGGGTATCTGCTTTATCGGGGTCGCTGCGATAAATACGAAACTCATAACCGTCAAAACGATTTAGACCATCCTGGGTTCCCAGCCAGATAAAGCCTTGCCGATCCTGATGCAATGCGCGAATAGTGGTTTGGGATAATCCATCATCCACACCATACCGTTGAAAGCGGACAGACTTCATGTCTTGCGCACACAATGGCGATGGCGTGAACACTAGTAGTGTCAACGCGAGCGCTGCAATACGTGAAAGACATAAAAGACGCATAGACTCCCCCCAGTGACTCAGGCTAACTAGCTTTGACATTTGGCACAAGCAGCAGTCATCGATCCGATGTATTTCCCCTGTTGCAGCCGCGGGCGCATAATATGCGGCAAGCAAAAGCGCATGTTTATAAATAATTCTTGTTGGAGTCTGCCATGTCTGTCGTAATCGTCGGTGCAAAACGTACTGCACTGGGTGCTTTATTGGGTCAATTCACTGGCGTTGCTGCGCCTGTATTAGGAGCTGTAGCGATTAAAGCAGCTATGGAGCAATCCGGCGTACCGGCTGATGATGTGTCTGAAGTCATCATGGGTTGCGTGCTACCGGCCGGTTTGGGTCAAGCACCAGCGAGACAGGCGTCCATCGCCGCTGGTATTCCTATGGCAGCAGGCGCCACAACTATCAATAAAGTCTGCGGTTCCGGCATGAAAGCCGTGATGCTCGGACATGATTTGATCAAGGCTGGCTCGGCTGAAATAGTCGTTGCAGGCGGCATGGAAAGCATGACCAATGCCCCGCATCTGTTGAATGGCTCACGCACCGGCATTCGTTTCGGCAGCGCCGAAATGCTCGATCACATGGCTTGGGATGGGCTGACCAACCCCTATGACAAACAGCCAATGGGTGGCTTCGGCGAACTATGTGCAGAGAAATACAATTTCACTCGTGAAGAACAGGATGCGTTTGCTTCGGAGTCTGTCCGAAGGGCTTTGGCCGCACAGGCAGATGGCTCCTTCAAGGACGAGATCGCCCCTGTAACTGTTGCTACACGCAAAGGTGAAGTCGTATTTGACATCGATGAACAACCTGGCAAATGTGATATCAACAAGATCCCAAGCTTGAAGCCCGCTTTCAAGAAAGATGGCACGATCACTGCTGCAAGCTCATCGAGCATCAATGACGGTGCGGCAGCTCTAGTTTTGATGGACGAAAACCAGGCGCTGGCAAAAGGCCTGAAGCCACTGGCTCGAATTCTGGCCCACAGCACCCACTCACAGGCTCCAGAATGGTTTACGAC
>JBDTTC010000157.1:0-3977 GCA_039930825.1 Arenimonas sp. | reverse complement strand
AATGATATTTTTTGCTGCCTGAAGCGCTTTATAGAAAACTTTATCATTCTCGATAAACAATGCTGGCCCCTTACCCGTATCCGCCTGCTTGCCGGGAAAAGTTTTGTATTCACCATCATCGAAAGAAACTTGCATCGTACATGGCGAACCGCAGTGAAACTGGCTTTGCGCGAGCACCAGATAAATACTATTGCCCCACTCCGGATGGATTCGGATAATCATCCGCGCTGCAGGTGGCAGATCCGAGGGCTCGCCGGCAAACATTTCCGGATTGCTGTAAATACCTGCCGAGAACTGTGTTTTCTTGCCGACCGGAACTTGCTGGTAATCCCACAAGCTTGAGAGCCTGCGTTCGTCCTGCATGGTTTTTGCCTGCGAGCTAATTTCATCATAGCGTGGCTTCAATGCCTTCGCTTCGGCGCTTTCAGGGAAACGGGCCAATAATACATCGGCGTTTTGCAATGCCTGCAACCAGTTCTTGTCCTGCACCGCGGCATCGAGATCTTTCATCAAGGCAGCTGCCTGTTCATTGCCTTGTGTTTCGGGTGCCTTTTCGGCATTGCAGGCTGAAAGTAACAGGACAAAAAACAGAAAGAATATATTTTTCATGATGGACTCGTTAGTTGAATACGACTTGAGTACTAAGCTCTTCGAGCATTGCAATTTCCGCATCACCGAAGCCAGCGGCGTTGCGAGCAGGCAAATTATATGGCCCTCGAATCGAGGCTTTCGCAAGGCCGGTAATTAAATCACTGAACGTTTGCAAGGGTTCTTTATTCTCTTGCTCGCAGCACCACAAAAACCAGCGAGTACCGGCAGCCACATGAGGAATTTCTTCCTCGAGTATGATTTCAAGAATATCGGCGGAAACATGGTCACCGACACTACGTAACCTTGACATCATTCCAGGTGTTACGTCCAGACCACGAGCCTCTAAAACACGCGGCACCAAGGCCATTCTTGCAAGACAGGAATGCGCCGTTTTCTCGGCCATTTCCCACAAGCCGTTATGCGCTTCGAAATCACCGTATTGCATGTCCATTTCCTGCAGGCGTTTAGACAACATGCTGAAATGGCGAGCTTCATCGGAAGCGACTTTGACAAAATCGGCATAGTACTCGTATGGCATATCGCGAAATCGATATACCGCATCCCAGGCTAAATTCACTGCATTGAATTCGATGTGAGTAATCGCGTGCAGAAAACAGGCTCGGCCTGCGGTGGTTCCCATGCCGCGCTTAGGCAAGTTTTTGGGCGGCACTAAAATCGGTTTATCGGGACGACCAGGAGCCTTAATGGCCTGCGGTCCTTCTCTGGCAATGTCCGTAGATAACTGGCCAGAGAAAAATGCAGCGGCGGCTTCCCGCGTCAACCGTATTTTAGTTTCCGGATCAGATGCATCAATACAGTGCTGCGCCGCTTCGTAAAGGCATTTCATCTCAAAAGCCTTTCATTGTGTACATATTATCGGCATTAACTTCGATCGATATTTTTTTACGGGAATCATCATGGCCACTTTCGGCAATCGCTTTAATAACTATGCCATTACCCGCCGAGCGGCAGGTAATTTTAATTAAGCTGAAGTCAGCATGGTCATTATTGAATTCTTTGATACCCATACCGTCAATCACTTCCATAGCAGTTTGATCGGCATTTATGGCGACACGATCAATGTACAAATAACTTTGCCCATACAGGTCTAATTCAATGACGCGGAATTGACCGGATTTTTCTCCAGCACTCCAATCACCGCAGGTAATAATTTTTTTTATAGTACTGGCATGCGAGCTGAATACTTGATCGTAAGTCAGCTCTAGACCTAAGCCATAACAATCAACACTTGCCAAGCCTAAGACGAGCAGAAAAATTTTCCGGACGATAATATTCATTTAATGAAATTACGCCGTGCGTTTTTTCTTTTTAGAATCGTCGTTACGCGCTTGTTGCAAACGCTCGAAATATCCCGGCTCGATACCGGTAACGTATTCGCCGTTAAAGCATGACGAATCGAAATTATCGAGTTTGTGCTTCGGCCCCGATACCGCATCTTCAAGATCCTTGATGTCCTGATAGATCAACCAATCGCAGCCCAGAATTTCCTGAATTTCCGCATCACTGCGGCCATGGGCAACCAACTCGCTGACTGCCGGCATATCGATGCCATACACATTCGGAAAGCGAACTGCCGGTGCGGCTGATGCCAAGTACACTTTCTTGGCGCCGGCATCGCGTGCCATCTGCACAATTTGCTGCGAAGTCGTTCCGCGCACAATGGAATCATCGACCAACAATACAACCCGATCCTTGAACTCCAGCGGTATTGCATTCAGTTTTCGGCGCACGGATTTCACGCGTTCACCCTGCCCAGGCATTATGAAAGTACGCCCGATATAACGATTCTTGATGAAGCCTTCACGATATTTCACGCCGAGTGTATTGGCGATTTCCAAAGCTGCATCGCGCGACGTATCGGGAATGGGAATGACTGTATCAATATCGTGATCGGGACGCAGACGCAGGATTTTTTCGCCAAGCTTTACACCCATGCGCATCCGTGCCTTGTGTACGGACACATCATCCATCATGGAATCGGGTCGTGCAAAATACACGTATTCAAAAATACAGGGCGTGTGCTTTTCTGGCGGAGCGCAAATTTCGCAAAATAACTCACCGCGTGCCGTGATCACGACAGCTTCGCCCGGCGCGACATCACGCAAACGCTGGAAGCCGAGAATATCTAGCGCAACCGATTCGGAAGCAACGGCATATTCATCTCCTTGTTCGGTTTCGCGCTTGCCCAATACCAGCGGACGGATGCCATGCGGATCGCGAAAAGCAACCAAGCCTAAACCCAACACTGCACTAACGATGGCATACCCCCCTTTGCAACGGCGATGCACGCCGGCAACCGCCTTGATAGCATCTTGCGGGGTCAAGCTTTTTTGCGCCTGCAATTCATGCGCAAATACATTCAGCAACACTTCCGAATCGGATTCAGTATTGATATTACGCTTGTCGAGTTCGAACATTTCCTTGCGCAAAGAATCGGTATTAATCAGGTTGCCGTTATGCGCCAAGGCAATGCCGTAGGGCGAATTTACATAGAACGGTTGCGCTTCATCGGAACCTTCCGAGCCAGCAGTTGGATAACGGCAGTGGCCAATACCAACTCGGCCGTGCAGCAATTCCATTTGCGGCGAATCAAATACATCGCGTACAAGGCCATTGCCTTTGTGCAAACGAATTTTATTGCCATCGACTGTCGCGATACCTGCAGCATCCTGACCACGATGCTGAAGCACGGTCAGACCATCATATAAAGCCGATGCGACTTCACTTACACCCACAATTCCAATAATGCCGCACATGTTTTTCTCTTAATCCTAAGGATGTGTTTTGACGATGCCTGTTTTACCCAGCTTCTGGGTAGCTTCGTCACGTAATTTGTTAGCGGCTTCGCGATCTGCAACCGGGCCTAAGCGAACGCTATATAAAACGCCTTTTTCGGTATCAACACGTTTGACGAAAGCATTAAAACCCATAGTGCGTGCACGATTGCGCATTTCTTCGGCCTTGGAGTTGTCGCTCAAGGCTTCAAGTTGCACCGAGAAACCGCTACTGACAGCAGAAGCTGCAGGTTTAGTTGTCGTTGGTTTTTTAATTTCTGCGACAGCCGAAGGCGCGGCATCCTGCACGTTAACCTTGCTGACACCACCGGCAATTTCATCGGCTTTCAAACGCCCGGCTTCCGCGCTGGCACGATCAACATAGGGACCGATACGAATTTTCAATGCAGGTTTGCCGTCAACGGTAATTTTTTCCGTGAGCACGGGCAGTTTTTGTGCTTTCAGGCGAGCGACCAGAGCATTGGCGCTATCCATTTTCGTGTAGCTGCCAATCGTGATCGTAAAATTACCTGCTGCCACTGCAGCTGGTTTTACTTCGGCAGGCATTTCGACAACGGCAGGTTTTGCTAT
>JBDTTC010000156.1:0-1554 GCA_039930825.1 Arenimonas sp. | reverse complement strand
GTATCCGCATGATAAGGCAAGCCGCTGATGAATAAGCGGCTTTTTTTAGGTTGTTTGTGGTTTTTTGCATGCTTAGAACTCTATCCGCAGACCGAGGCCCAGATTGTATTGGCTATAGCCATCACGACCAAGAACTTGTTCGTAATAGAAGAAGCCCGAACGACCTTTGCTCAGAATCATCGAAAGCCCCATACCAATCCGGTAGTAATCGGTATCTTGTGGATCACCGGTTATGACCATTGGAGTGGCAGTTGGATCGTTGAGGAAGTGAGCCGTAACTTGTGCGGGGTCATCCTTGAATTCATGCTCCCATTCGACTTGTACGTGTGGAATTATCACGCCCCAATCGGTGCTGTGACTGTAGGTAAACTTTGCACCGATTTGCGATGCTATGGAAGTTAAATCGCGAGTTTCTATCACGACACCCAAACCACTACCCGGACCTGTTTCAAGTTTTTCCACGCTTTGATTAAAACCGAGTTTGGTATAAAGCACGCGACCATAAGGGCCAATACTCAAGCCACCCCTCTGGAAATCGTGGCCGAAGGTAAATGCAGCTTCGAGCATATCGCCGGATGACGATGAACGACCAGTTTGATCAATCGTCGTAAAGCCGCCTCCTGGCAAGGGGAGCGTGTAACGGATACGACGTTCCAGATCGTAGCTGTTGCGTCCGTAGGTTAAAACGCTATCGGCATACCAGCTATTTTCCTTGTAGAAAGTACTGTAGGCGGAAACGCTCCAACCGGTGGTATCGAGTGAACCTTCCGAACCATTCAGATCGGTGCCTTGCTTGGTCATACCTACGGCTGCACCAAAAATAAACTTGTCGCTGTAGCGGTAATCCACGCCGGCCGTGAGACCGTTGATGTCGTAATCAAATGCCGGATTGATATTGCCGGCTTCCGCTTCGCCGCGACCAATGGTACCGGCTGCAAAGAAGCCCCAGCGGCTGAAATCCTTGCCTACTTCCTTGTCGGAATCGCCTTCGTCTCCTGACAATGCATTACCCAATGCTCCCAGCGATATGGTGCCGCTGCCATTGGTAAAAGCGAGACCTTCAAAACTCGTGCCTTGCGTGCCGCTGCGCAGAGCGGCAATGCGCGCTTTCAGATTCTGGAATTGCGATTGCGCCGCCAGCATCGTAGCGGTTGCCTGTGCGAGTGCAATATCTGGCAGTAGCTGATCAAGCGCATTCGCTGTTGCAGCGGGATCAATCCCGGCCGAGTTGATAATGGCGGTGCAATCATTTAGCAACGCTGTTTGTTGTGGTGTGGGGCTGGAAATTGCAGCCAAGGCAGGGCAGAGCGTATCAATTGTATTCGCAATATTTTGTTGTTCGGCCGTCAAGCCGGACAAATTACTAATGCCTGCATTATGACTAAAGGTTACCGGGCCCGTGACCAAGCTCGTTACAGGATCGGTATAGCTCGCACTAACACTGACAACACCTGAACTATTGGCTGTGACGATATTAGTCGCTTCGCCTGCTGCATTGGTAGTACTGGTGGGAGCAGTCAAAGTGCCGTTGACGGAAGTCCATTGAATGAGGGC
>JBDTTC010000155.1:0-5099 GCA_039930825.1 Arenimonas sp. | reverse complement strand
CCCAGCCTACGCCGCTTCGACCAAGTCACATTCCTGTCATAAAAATGATATCTACTTGCACTTACCCCCGACCTTTGTCACGGTATCCCAGTGCTTAAACGAATTCTGATTGTGGACGATGAACCCGCCATTCGCGATATGGTGGCCTTTGCTGTGCGCAAGGATAACTACGAGCCGGTGCATGCCGGCGATGCCCGTGAAGCACAGGAAGCCATCGCAGAGAAAGTACCGGATTTAATTCTGCTCGACTGGATGCTGCCCGGCACCAGTGGTCTGGAACTTGCGCGTCGCTGGCGTCGCGATGAACTTACCCGCAGCGTCCCGATTATCATGCTGACTGCACGCGGTGAAGAAAATGATCGAGTCAGCGGCCTGGAATCAGGCGTTGACGATTACGTTATCAAGCCATTTTCAGCTCGTGAATTATTGGCGAGAATCAAGGCAGTACTGCGTAGATCGCGGGATGATGAAGACGACGGCTCCGTGACCGTTGGCGATGTTCGTATCGATGGTGCTGCGCATCGGGTTTATGCGAATGAGCAGAGCGTGCATGTCGGCCCAACCGAATATCGTCTGCTGCATTTTTTCATGACCCACGCAGATCGTGTTTATACCCGTAGCCAGCTATTGGATTATGTTTGGGGCGGCAGTGTCTATGTCGAAGAACGTACGGTTGACGTGCATATTCGCCGTCTTCGTAAAGCACTAGAGCCCTTCAAGCTCGAAGATATGGTGCAAACCGTCCGCGGTGCGGGCTATCGCTTCTCTGCCTTGCGTTAGACTGGTGCATGACTAATTTTATTCATGCGATCAGTGTGCACCAAACGCTAAGGCGCATCCTGCTATTTCTGATAATTGCGGCGCTATTTGGCTGGGCAACTGGTTTTTTATTGCCCGTCCTCATCATTGCTGCCCTGATTGTCATCATGTGGCAATACTGGCGGGTGAATCATCTGCTTATGCGAACACAAGCCAACGAAACTTTCAATAACACGGTATCAAAAGATCTGTATCAACAACTCGAGAACCAACTGGCACATCGCGAACTTTCGGCGAGGCAACGTGCAAGACGCCTATTGAGCTTGTTACGGGCATATCGCCAGGCAGGTGCCGCGCTGCATGATGGCGGGCTTATTGTTCAGCGTAGCAGTAGCCAGATCGTCTGGTTTAACAAGTCGGCGAAACGTTTTCTGGGCCTGAATTATCCGCGCAGCATTGGTACAAATTTACTGATGCACCTCGACAGCCCACGTGTACACGAATGGTTTTTGGCAGCTGATACTGATGAAGCCTTGATGGATCTCGCCTGTCCGCAGGATGAAAATATTCGTTTAAGCCTGCGCTTGCTGCCCTACTCAAACGAGCAGTTTCTTGTGGTAGTGCGTGACGTAACAAAACTGATGCAACTTGAGCATATGCGCCGCGACTTTGTAGCCAATGTGTCGCATGAATTGCGTACGCCATTGACGGTTGTACACGGCTATCTCGACATGATGGAACCGGAAGACAATCCCGAGTTCGCACCGATGATCGAAGAAATGCGCAAGCAATCGGCACGCATGGCGCAATTGGTTGAAGACTTGCTGACCCTATCTCGCCTGGACGTGCAAGACAGCTTGCGCGAAGAAGTCATTCCGATGCAAATGATGCTGACAACTCTTCGTCGCGAAGCCGAAGCACTTAGTCAGGGTCATCATAAAATCACGATTGAAAACACAGCTCAGTGCGATATTTACGGCGCACACAAGGAATTGCATAGCGCGTTTTCGAATCTGGTTAGCAATGCCGTACGCTATACGCCTTACAACGGCACAATCAGCATTCACTTCGAACACACACCGGACAACACTTTGCGGCTCAGCGTCAAAGACAGCGGCTACGGCATACCTGCACAACATCTGCCACGCATTACCGAACGTTTTTACCGTGTTTCGACCAGCCGTTCCCGTGAAAGTGGCGGCACCGGCCTCGGCCTTTCCATTGCAAAGCATGTACTCAGCCTGCACCAGGCCCGATTGGAAATCGAAAGCGAAGTCGGCAAAGGGAGCCAGTTTTCCTGCGTCTTCAGTGGCGAAAGGGCTCGCTCACGCCATTGACTGGATTTTCCCGAGCAATCGTTACCTGTGTCGGCTATTCTTAACTCCTCATAAAAAAAGACCCCTGCCGTGAGCACAGATAGACCCAGTAGTGAACTGTTTCTAAATCGCGAATTATCGCAATTGGAATTCAATTTTCGTGTTTTGGCTCAAGCCCAGGACGAAAAGATTCCTCTGCTCGAGCGTCTTCGCTATCTCTGCATTGCCTGCACTAATCTCGATGAGTTTTTTGAAATTCGCGCCGCTACCGTACGCACGGCTTTGCAATTCGGCACGCCACTGCAACCCGATTGCATCCATCCCAGCGATGCCTTAAAACTTATTCACGATAAAGCCGGAGAATTAGTCAAAGCGCAATACGAGTTTTGGAATGATGTCATGCGCCCCGCATTGACCGAAAACGGAATTCGCGTGATGGCGCGTGACCAATGGAATGCCAAAGAACGCCGCTGGCTACATGAGTATTTCAAGGAAGAAGTGTTGCCGGTGCTATCGCCGATTGGCTTGGATCCGGCGCATCCGTTTCCGCGCATCCTGAATAAAAGTTTGAATGTTGTCGTCGTGCTGGAAGGCAAAGATGCTTTCGGCCGAAACGGCGGCATGGCCATCGTACGTGCACCGCGTTCGCTGTCCCGGATTATTCAAATCCCGCAAGAAGTTTCCGGCGGCAAACATGATTTCGTATTGCTATCGGCGGTGCTATCGGCATTCATCGACGATCTGTTTACCGGCCTGACGGTAAAAGGTGCTTACCAATTCCGTGTCACCCGTAACTCCGAATTATTCGTGGACGAAGAAGAAGTCGAAAACCTCGCCAGTGCATTGAAAGACGAGTTGATTGGCCGCGGCTTCCGTCCGGCGGTGCGCTTGGAAATTGCCGAAACCTGCCCGAAATCGATCGTCAAGATTTTGCTCGAGAATTTCAAACTTCCCGAAAATGCTGTTTACCGAATCAACGGTCCGGTGAATTTGAATCGCGTTACTCAGGTCTATGATCTAGTGAACCGCCCCGAGTTGAAATTCCCCACATTCAAATCACGCCATGGTTTGCTGGATGAAGACTGCCCGTTCAATACCATCAGTGAAGGTGATGTATTACTTCACCACCCATACGACAGTTTCAGCCACGTGCTCGACCTACTGCAATACGCCAGCAACGATCCACAAGTACTCGCGATCAAGCAGACGCTGTACCGCACCGGCAAAGATTCAAAAATTATCGAATATCTCGTCAATGCGGCACGCAATGGCAAAGACGTTACCGTTGTAGTTGAGCTACGTGCACGTTTCGACGAAGAAGCAAATCTCAACCTCGCCGACCGCCTGCAGGAAGCAGGAGTGCAAGTCATGTACGGCGTGGTCGGTTACAAGACTCACGCCAAGATGATGTTGATTGTGCGGCGCGAAGGTAAAAAATTGCGGCGGTACGTGCATTTAGGTACCGGCAACTATCACGCCGGCACCGCACGTGTTTATACCGATATCGGCTTGATGACGGCCGACCCGGACATAACAACGGACGTACACGGCCTGTTCCAACAAATGTCCGGGCTTGCGCCAAACATAAAACTGAAGCGCCTGCTGCAATCACCCTTTACGCTGCATAAAAGTTTGTTGAAAAAAATCGATCGCGAAGCGAAGCATGCCAGAGCCGGTAAGTCAGCCCACATCATTGCGAAGATGAATGCGCTAAACGAACCCGGCGTAATCAACGCGCTTTACGAAGCTTCGCAAGCTGGCGTGAAAATCGATTTAATCGTTCGTGGTGCCTGCTGCCTGCGTCCTGGCGTACCCGGCTTGTCCGAGAATATCAATGTCGTGTCATTGGTGGGTCGCTTTCTGGAACATAGTCGCGTGTATTGGTTCCAGAATGACGGCGACATCGAAACCTATTGCTCAAGTGCTGACTGGATGGAGCGAAATTTACTGCGCCGTATTGAAACCTGCTTTCCGATTCTTGAACCGAAACTCGCCACCCGTGTTTACGAGGAGGAGCTTGGAAATTATCTGATGGATAATACTCAAGCCTGGCAATTACAATCCGACGGCAGTTATATACGAGTCGCTCCCAAGGCTGATGAAATGCCTTATTCGGCACAACGCTCGCTGTTAGCGAAAATTTGCGGATAAACGATGCCCATTGATCAAGCTAGCCCACTAAAAGACGGCGATCTGCTCGCTGCTATCGATATAGGTTCGAATAGTTTTCATATGGTGGTCGCGCGATACGTGCTGGGCCAATTACGAATCGTTGATCGCATCAAGGAAACCGTTCGCATGGCCGAAGGTCTTGATGGTGCGGGCGGCCTCAACAAAGAATCGATTGATCGCGCACTCGAATGCCTGTCGCGTTTCGGTCAACGCATTCGTACCATCCCGCCGCAACACGTGCGCGCCATCGCCACGAACACGGTGCGCGCACTCAAAAGCCCGCAAATATTTTTGCTTCCGGCTGAAAAAGCCCTGGGCCATGGTATTGAAGTGGTCGCAGGCCGTGAAGAAGCGCGCCTGATTTATCTGGGCGTTGCCAACGGACAACCTCCACGCGAGAAACACCGCCTGGTAATTGACATCGGCGGCGGTTCGACAGAATTCATTATCGGCGAAGGTTTCGAGGCTCTGGAGCGCGAAAGTCTGCAAATGGGCTGTGTCGCCACAACAAAACGTTTTTTCCCAAATGGCGAACTGTCGAAAAAACGCTGGAAGGAAGCACAAACCGAAATTACTGCCGAGTTCCAGCAATTTTCCACCGCTTACCGCGAACGCGGCTGGCAGGAAGTATTCGGTTCATCCGGAACGATCAAGGCTGTTGGCGATATCTGCACGGAAATGAAGTTGACGCAAAATGTGATTACCGTAGCGGCGCTAAAAGAAGTACGGGAACAACTACTGCAATTCGATAAAATCGACAATATCAAATTACCTGGACTACCGGCCGACCGAAGACCCGTCATTGCGGGTGGATTGCTGATCCTCGACGCTGCGTTTACCGAGCTTGATATC
>JBDTTC010000154.1:0-10725 GCA_039930825.1 Arenimonas sp. | reverse complement strand
TTAATCGACCTCCGCGCAGATTAAATGGTGTCTTTGGAAATTCTTTTACTGCGACAGCACACATTTCCGGGAAAGCTTCAAAAAAGTCTAGGGCATTAGCAGTTTCGCCCGATTGATTTTCAAGCATGGCTTTATTCAAAAACTCCTTCATTGGCTTTTCATACTTATTGATGCCATAGGTCAAAGCAAAGACTCGTAGAATTAGTTCAACATCTTTTTGATGTCTGTCAAAAGTCTTTTTTCCAATTAGGATTCGCCAGTTTTTATCCTGATTGAGAATTCTTAGCTTATCTACTAATCCACCCCTAAATACACAGTTTCTAATTTCCTGAGGCTTCAGCGGTGTACCGCCAGTGTTAAGCCGCTCAAAAATATGATAAATACTTGTTTTTTCGCCTTTCGGATTCATTTGGCGAATATTTATCGCTCGCAACACTGATCCTTTAAGTTTTCTTTGATCACTTTCTTCAAGCTCCGCAAAGGTTTTCTTGTGAAAAGGACTTTTGCTGCTCAGACCAGTAAGTCTAAAAACTTGCTTTTTCCCCTGTATTGTTTCATCACCAAAGAATCCTTCAAAGAAATAAACGATAGATAGCATTCTTTGAAGGCCATCAATCACAAGACTTCTATTAGACTCATCAACGTACAAAAACATTTGTGGAACTGGTAATCCCATTAAAAATGACTCAATCAAAAGGGACGACTGGTTAATTGTCCAAACAAAGTTACGCTGAAAATCAGGCACAATCAAATCATCAGAACGCCACATCTCGTGAATACCACTTAAAGTTAGATCTGATGGATACGCAGTAATGTCGTAAGGAACATAAACTTCATCATCGTTTATTTCTTCAATAACTTTAAGATCTTCATCTGGCGATTCGATCACATTAAATTCCTTTTTTCCAAAAACTTAAAAAATATTTTCATACAACACGCGTTGCTGTCTAGACTAGATACATCATCACACATCACACCATCGGCAAATCCAACCCCAACTCTCTCGCACACTGCTTCGCAATCTCATACCCCGCATCCGCATGGCGCATAACGCCGGTACCCGGGTCATTCCATAGTACACGCGCTAAACGTTTGTCAGCGGCCACTGAGCCATCGGCAACAATTACCACACCACTATGTTGCGAGTATCCCATCCCCACACCACCACCGTGATGCAGCGACACCCAGGTGGCGCCACCAGCAACATTCAACATCGCATTCAATAGCGGCCAATCGGATACGGCGTCGCTGCCGTCCATCATGGCTTCGGTTTCGCGGTTGGGTGAGGCGACGGAGCCGGAATCGAGATGGTCGCGGCCGATGACGATGGGTGCGCTGACTTCGCCGTTGCGAACCATTTCATTGAAGGCCAATGCCAGGCGATGGCGGTCGCCCAGGCCGACCCAGCAGATGCGTGCGGGCAGGCCCTGGAAGGCAATGCGGTCTTTCGCCATATCGAGCCAGTTATGCAGATGCGGATTGTCGGGAATCAGTTCTTTTACTTTGGCATCGGTTTTGTAGATGTCTTCCGGATCGCCACTGAGGGCAACCCAACGGAACGGGCCGATGCCTTTGCAGAATAAGGGACGCACATAGGCCGGGACGAAACCGGGGAAATCGAAGGCGTTTTTGCAGCCGACGTCTTGTGCCATTTGGCGAATATTATTGCCGTAATCGAAGACAGGAATGTCTTGCGCTTCAAATGCCAGCATGGCTTCGACGTGTACGCGCATGGACTGTTTGGCTTCCATAATCACGTTTTGCGGATTGGTTTTTTGTTCGGCGAGATATTGTTCCCATGTCCAACCGATTGGCAGATAGCCGTGCAGCGGATCGTGTGCGGAGGTTTGATCGGTGACGGCATCGGGTCGAACGCCGCGACGTACGAGTTCCGGCAAAATTTCGGCGGCGTTGCCGAGCAAGGCAATCGAGATGGCTTTGCCTTCATCACAATATTTTTTAAGGCGTGCGAGTGCATCATCCAGATCATTCGCTTGCTCATCGACATAACGGGTTTTGATACGCATATCGATACGCGATTGTTGGCATTCAATATTCAAGGAACAGGCACCGGCCAGCGATGCCGCGAGTGGCTGCGCGCCACCCATGCCGCCAAGACCGGCGGTAAGAATCCATTTGCCTTTCAGACTACCGTTGTAATGTTGGCGACCCATTTCGACGAAGGTTTCGTAAGTGCCTTGCACGATGCCTTGGCTGCCAATGTAAATCCAGGAACCGGCGGTCATCTGGCCGTACATCATCAGGCCTTTCTTATCGAGCTCGTGGAAATGTTCCCAGGTGGCCCAGTGCGGTACCAGATTGGAATTGGCGAGCAAGACGCGCGGTGCATAGGGATGCGAAGGAAACACGCCAACCGGTTTGCCCGATTGGATGAGCAAGGTTTCATCGTCATTGAGGCGCTTGAGGGTTTCCAGAATCTTGTCGTAGCTGGCCCAATCGCGGGCGGCGCGGCCGATGCCGCCATAGACCACGAGTTCCTGCGGGTTTTCCGCGACTTCGTCATCGAGATTGTTTTGAAGCATGCGGTAAGCGGCTTCGGTCAGCCAGCTTTTGCAATTCAAAGTGGTGCCGCGAGGGGCGCGAATTTTACGGGATGCATCGATACGGGGGTTGGACATTGGGCTCTCCTGTTGCTGCAATTATCGCCCAGTGCTCGAGTTTGAGATAGCAGACACATAAAAGGCTTCGATAAGCTTCGTGGGAGCGCCGCCAGGCGCGAATTGTCCGGGAGTATTCGCAACTGACGGCGCTCCCACGCTGGTATGTGGATTCGCTTGAAAGCACAAAAGGGCCTTGCGGCCCTTTTGTTGGAGGGCCGTGAGGCCCGAATTGCTTGAGAGTATTCGCGCCGAACAGCGCGTCAAGAACTGCTTTATCAATGTGAAATGCGGATAGACGGGTCCAGACGTTCCAGGGCTTCACCGGTTGTCAGCGCGCCGGTGCGGTCAATATCGTCCCGGTCGAAGGAGCGGCCTGGCTCACCGTTGCAGCCTTTCTTATCTTTGGCTCTTTTAATGCGCGAACCGGTATCGGTAATGCAATCGGTTTTGGCGACCCCGGCTTCGGATTTATCGGCTGTAATGTTCACTTCTTCTGCGGTGGCAGCATCCGATTTTGTAACACCAACCGAAACGCCGGCACTTCCTGCATTCGCCAGCATGGAAATACTGAAAATGGCAGCACCTAAAATGAGTTTGTTCATGGCGAAGCTCCTGGGTAATAAATCTACGTGCCGACCATAGCAAATCGAAACCAAACGTAATGTGAAAATAGCCGTTCAGGAAGACTGAGACCCTTTTATTACAGCCACGCTTATTGAGTACAGCTCGCACTAAACGTGTTTTTCAATAGCTCCACCTCTTCTATCGTCGCCGGTACCGGAGGCGGGGTTCCGCCATCCAGAAACACATGCCATTGGCCTTTTTTGTTTTTTACCCAGGTGGACTGGAAGGTGCCGGTCATGAATTTGTGCTTGGCGTTCGGGTCGGGATTGAAAAGCCAGAACGGGCCGCGCGAAATGGCTGTCTTGCCGTCGCTGCTTATACCGACATAATCGGGATTCCAGCGCAAAATAATTTCCTTGCCTTCAATGATGCCAGCCCAGGCTTTTGCCACCTCGGCACTACCGCGTGTGTAGGAGCCGCTGTTATTCACGAAAATTGCATTGGCATCAATGTGTTCAACGAATGCCTTGGCATCGTGATTTTCAACTGACATCGCAAAACTTTTTTCGCGATTCCAGACCTCACATTCGGAGCGGCTGAGTATTGGTTTGTTTTCGGCAGCTCTGAGCTCTTGCGCCGCGGGAAAACTGATGACAATCGTAAGTGCCAGCAAAAAATTCGTCTTGATGTTCATGGTTTTCCCCGCCAAAAAAGTAGCCTCAGTTTCTGCCACATCAGCCCAACCCGCATGTGTCTAAAGTCAGTCAATCTAGATAAAAGCATTGATGTCCGAAAACGGCGAGTATTCACCTGAGAACCAGAATAAGATGGCGCCATGAACTCAATGATGCCCAGCCGCGAGATCTGTGACCGCGCCCGAATGGCGCGAGATGCCCGCTTCGATGGCCTTTTCTTCACGGCTGTGAAGAGCACAAAAATATATTGCCGACCGGTCTGCCCTGCCCCGACTCCGAAACCCAAAAATATTTTGTACTTTCCTAATGCGGCCGCTGCCAGTGCAGCTGGTTTCCGGCCGTGTCTGCGTTGTCGGCCAGAGTTGTCGCCGAATGCCATGCAACACCGTTATCAGGACGAATGGGTAAATCGTGCTTTGGCATTGATTGCCGAAGGCGAACTACAAGAAGGTTCGGTAGAAACCCTTGCCGATAAAATCGGCTTGAGCACCCGACAAATTCGACGCTTATTTTTGGCCGGTGTGGGGGCAACGCCGATAGCCGTACATTCGACGCGACGTCTATTGTTGGCGAAACAATTGCTGACGGAAACTGCATTGCCGATGACCCAAGTTGCACTGGCCTCCGGCTTCAAAAGCCTGCGGCGATTTAATGCGGCATTTGCGGAAGGTTGTGGCATGCCGCCGACGGCGATCCGGCGTTTACGAGCCGAAGCGCCTAGTGGTTCGCTGATCTTACGTTTGGCGTATCGGCCGCCGTTTGATTTTACGTTGATGCTGAAATTTCTTTCCAGGCGCGCAGTTCCGGGTATTGAGCATGTGACAGCCACAAGTTATGAACGTGTTCTTGGACCTATTGATAATTCGACCTGGATTCGCGTTACGGCGGATTCGAAAAAACCGGAATTGCTGCTGGAAATTTCGGATACCGACCCACGCATGATTCACGACATTGTGCAAAAGACCCGGCGACTATTTGATATGGATGCTGACCTGCAACCGGTTCACCAGGTACTGATGTCGTCGGAACTATTGAAGAAAGCAATCATGCGCCGCCCGGGTTTGCGAGTACCGGGAAGCTGGGATGGTTTTGAGTTGGCTGTAAGGGCAGTACTCGGCCAACAGATCAGCGTGGCTGGTGCGACAACATTGACGCGCAGATTGGTCGAGCAATATGGCGAAGATAGAACGACGAAACGCGAGCAGCTAGACCGTGTCTTTCCAACACCGGAAGCAATTGCGAACGCACCGTTGGAAAAAATCGGTTTGCCGAAATCGCGGGCTTCGACCCTGCGTTCGATGGCGCAGGCGATTATTGATGGCAGGATAAATTTTCAGGCCGGACAGTCATTAGACACCTTCGTCGAAAAATTTACCGCACTGCCCGGCATTGGGCCATGGACCGCACAATACGTGGCGATGCGGGCTTTGCGCCAGCCCGATGCATTCCCCGCCGGCGATTTGATATTGCAGCAGGTGATGGGTGGCGAAAAACGTTTAAGTGAACGCGAAACCGATTTGCAATCACAGGCTTGGCGACCCTGGCGTTCGTACGCCGTTCTGCATTTATGGCATCTGTCAGGCGATATTACCGAGGAGAAAAAGCATGTGGTTTGATGATTTTAATACGCCAATTGGAAAACTGCATATTGCTGCGGACGATTCTGGTTTGCGTTTTGTAATGTTTGAAAATAATAAATACGATGCGCCACATCGCGAAAATTGGAAACGCGACAGAGTGGCCACTAAAGCAGCAAGAGAACAGCTGCTGCAATATTTTGCCGGCGACCGACAACAATTCGATCTGGTGTTGAATCCAGTCGGCACTGAATTCCAGAAACAGGTTTGGCATATGTTGGCGAAAGTGCCGTTCGGTGAAACCTGGAGCTACGGTGAACTCGCGAATAAAATCAACTCGCCAAAAGCGGTGCGTGCCGTGGGCGCTGCGAATGGTCGCAACCCTATTCCGATTATTCTGCCCTGCCACCGCGTGATCGGCAGCAATGGAACGCTTACCGGTTTTGGTGGTGGTTTACCGACCAAGCAATGGTTGCTGGAGCACGAAGGCATTGGAAATATAAAACAGGCGAGCTTGAGTTTTTAGGCGACTGTTTCATTTGAAAAACAGGTCGGCCAGTTGAGTTGAAACCCGGGGCCCAGAAGATCCGATGTGAAGTAATTCTTGGACGATGCTTTGCAGGAAATTCTGGACCCCGGACTCGACCCGCCACGCTATTGAAAAGCACTTCCGTCTGCACGGGAATGACGAATTCCTTTTTTGCGCCTGACGATTATTGTTCTGCTGGCATGTAGGCCAATTCCCAGATGTGGCCGTCCATATCTTCAAAGCCGTGTTGATACATGAAACCGTGATCCTGTGCTGCGCGTGGCGCGGTGCCGCCGGCGGCAATGACTTTGCGCACCAGATCATCAACCTCTTCTTTACTGCCACAGGACAGACAGATAATGGCTTCGGTAATTTCGTTGGCATTCGCCACTTTTTTACTAGTGAAGGTCTTGAAAAAATCCTCGGTCAGCAACATCACAAAAATATTGCTTTCCACCACCATGCAGGCACCCATGTCGTTGGTGAATTTTGGTTCGAAGGAAAAACCGATTGCCTCAAAAAAACTCTTGGAGCTTTTAAGGTCCTTTACCGGAAGATTAATGAAGACTTTTTTCATGCGGCTTTTCCTTGAGTGTCAAAAGCAAAATATACGCCAATGCGCAAATCGCTTTCAAGCTGTTATCACATTCCGCGAAACCTCGACTGGAATGCCGAGCTAATCGGCAATGTTTCGGCCCGACCCTTCAAGCTCAGATAATAATGACCAAGTTCATCTTTGCGGACACGATCAATCGCGGAAACTCGCACTACAACGCTGCGATGCACTTGCCAGAAAATATCGGGATCGAGACTGGCAATCAATTCTTTCAATGGTGTACGAATGATGGCTTCGTCGGAATTCGTAACGACACGAATGTATTTATCCTGTGCCTGGAAAAACTGCACATCGTCAATCGAAAACATTTTGACGGTATCGCCCGCGCTTGCAGTGACCCATTTGATCGATTTGTTGGCAGTGCCCCGCAATTTTGTTTCCAGCGCATCCATCAGACCCGAAATATCAGGCACGGCTTTTTTCTGGTGACGTTCGCGCACGCGCTCGATGGCTTGCTGCAAACGTTCGGCGTTGATCGGCTTCAATAAATAATCGACGGCACCGGCTTCGAATGCTTTCACGGCATATTCGTCGTAAGCGGTGGTGAAAATAATTTGCGTAGTGGAAGCAGCCGAACGCGCCACTTCAAGACCACTCAAACCGGGCATGCGAATATCGAGCAAGGCAAGATCAGGTTGGAATTGTTGCATCGCTTCCATCGCCGACAAGCCGTCTTCGCAGACGGCTTGAATATTGGCTTCGGGCATTAGCTCTTGCAGCATTTTCTGCAGCGCAATGCGCTGTGGTTCTTCGTCTTCTGCAATCAATACACTAATGGATGTCATGCGTTTGCTTCGCTCAAGGGCAATTCAATAGTAACGATTGTGCCAGCTTCCGGCTGCGCTGCAATCGATAGACTGGCTGAATTACCAAAACGATTCGACAATTGTTCGCGAATATTCGCCAAGCCCAGGCCGCCGCCCAGCCCGGCTTTCAATCCGATGCCATCGTCGCTGACGCTGACGCGCAAATGTTTTGCATCGACTTTCGTCACGTTGATGATGATTTTTCCCGCGCCCGATTTTGTTTCAAGCCCGTGCTTGATGGCATTTTCGACTAGCGAAATTAGCATTAGCGGCGGGAAATTCAGTTCGCGATATTCCGCCAACATCTGGACTTCGTAACTAAGCCTTGACCCCATGCGAACCTGCATCAACTTAAGATAACTAGTGCAGATATCAATCTGCTGCCCCAGCGTTGAGACCAGACCACCCTGTTGTTCACGAAGCTTGGGAATGGTGGCACGTAAATGATCAACCAAGGCATCGAGCGTGGTTTCTGCGCGATCGGGGTCCTGCTTTATCAGCGAGCGCAATGAAGCCAGGGTATTGAAAAGAAAATGTGGCTCGATCTGTGCCTGCAATACACCAAGACGCAAATCGCTTTCGTCTTTCTGCAAACGGATGGCGTTCAATTCATTTTTATGCCGGCTTTCAGCAAGCCGCCGTTGCTCACTGAAATAGGAACGCAATCCCAAACCACCGCCGAGCGAGCCATAGATCAGGGCGAGGAAAACAAGATTGACGGCGATGACCCAGTTGGGACGAGCGTTACTCAAGATTTCCTGATTAATTGTGGCTTTTTCATTGGCAGGCTCTGCTGCTTTAGATGCATTCCCTGGTGCCATGGTGACGGTTTGGCTTTGCAAATTCTGGACCGGTAGTTTCTTTAAATAATTCGATGTCCACTGATCGGCAAAATAGCTGATCACGATACCAGCAAGTATTGCCAGCACCACCCCTCTGCGTTCTTTTGTAAGCGAGAATTGTTGATGACGTACCCAGGTTGCCAGCATCGGGCCGGCAGTCGAGATAATCAGAAAGCCGACAAAAAAATGCAGTGCTGCCAGGGTGCCGAAACTGGCATCTTGCGACAACATGCCAAGACCAATTCCGACCGGCAATGAAAACAGCGCAATGAACACGCCCATCAAAACACTGCGCTTTTTCAACCATGGCAAACTGAAAACCGGGAAATTACGATAGGAAAAAAAACTGAAACTACCGCCGGCCACCACGTCGTCAGGCAAGGCCTGATTCAATTGCAGGGAATCGTTCATTTCAAAGAAAAAGAAAGAATGATCGACACCAGCAAGACGGGCAATGTCACCAGCACAGCAAGCCAAAGCACGGCATGGCGATGGCCGAAGTTCAGCGTCCAACCGAAAGCCGGGGTGGCCTTGGGTACAAAGAGGCGATGGTCGGCTTTGCTGAAGTACACGCCAAACATACCCATGCGTGACCAGTTATCGGGATTATTCCATTGGTTTTTGTTGAATACTTTGAGGTCCATGTTGAATTCCTTATTTCTTTTTAGCGGGGGTGGTGTGGCCTGCTTGCAATAGCAATAAGCTATCGATTGTTCCTGTGGAATTACGCTGAAACTGAACTTCTATTCCAAAGCCATCGGCAGAAAATTGATCTTTCGCTTTGGGCTCGATTTCGAATGCGCCCTGCCCGGTGGCTTGGGCCATCAAAGCATCTTTCTCGACAAATACTTTCAAATCAAAATTTGGGCCCAGGGCATAAACACCGACATAGGCTTGCAGTTGCTCTGCCGTTAGCTTTTCCATTGACGGTTTGGCTGCCGTAGCTGTCTCGATTTTCTTTAATGGAAATGCGCCACCGCCCTGCAGGAACAATAAGGCAACACTACCATCGGCTTTCTTCTGGGTACGAATGGTGGCATCGAATGCCAGTGGATAAAAATCACCTGCCGTGTCGTAACCCATTTCGAATTTTGGCTGGCCAGTAGCTTGGGTAAACAGGTGTCCGTCTTTCTCGCTGAGTTGCATTTTCATGCCGGGCATCAGGTCGTAATTTCCGACAATCGCTTTTAATAAATCGGCATCGGGTTTGGTAACCTTGCGAGCTTTGCCCAGTGGCAAACGGCTATCAAGCAAATGATTGCCCAGACTGCTTAAACCACCCATCGAGGTCATGGCGGTGTCGCTAAGAATCACCACACCTTTCTGTTTTTCCAGATCAAAGGCAGCGAATGCAGAAAAACCGCCGGTGCCGCCTTCATGCACATGAACTTGATGGGAATCCAGCGGTGCCAGCATCCAGTTCATTGCGATTTTATTATTGGCATCGGTCTTGATTTCCTGTTGTGTCATTTTCAATGCGGGTGAAATGCTTGATTGTGTTTTGCCCAATTCGGCTTGCAAGTAACTCACCATGTCATCCAGCGTTGCATGCACACCACCAACACCGGCTACATTAGTCTGCAGCGACCAAGCGGGTGTCGCTTTGGTGTTAGGCGTATGGCCTTGCACCGTCTTGATGTCCTTTGGCTTTTGATTGACGTAACTTGAATTCATGCCGGTCGGTACAAATAATTTTGTCTTGAGCAAGGTTTCATAATCCGAACCAGCGCGCTTGGCAATAACGCTGGTCAGCAACATCATGGCGTAGTTGGAATATTCAAACTGGCTTCCAGGAACACGTTGCAATTTGGCAGTCGCCAGTGTTTTCAATAAGGAAGCTTCATCAATATTGGCATACGGGTTTTCCATATTCGGCGCTGAGCCAAAGTCCGGTGTGACCGGCAAACCCGAGGTATGGCTCACGATATGCTTCAACAGAATAGGCTTGCCTTCAAAGCTCGGCACTACGGTACCGGCAGGAAGGTAATTGCCAAGAGGGTCGTCCAGCGATGCTTTGCCTTGCAGAATTAAATCGGCCAATAATGCCGATGTCATGGTCTTGCTGATCGAGCCGATTTCAAAGGCACTCGTTGGCGAAATGCGCGCCAGATTTTTCGGGTCGGCGCAGACATAGGCACGCGATACGGTCTGATCGATTACCGCCACGGCAAAACAGGCACCGGTGCGATCACCCAGTAAGCGCTGTTCGGTGATGGCTTTAACTTCGGCATCGGTCGTGGCGGCGGCTTGTCCGGATGCTATTGCAATCGCGATACCAAGAATATGTTGTGAATATTTCATGCTAAGTCTCCAGTTCAGGTGTATTTACCTTAGCCAGACCCAAGACTACGTGCCGGGCTTTGCGATGAATAGCCCGTTTTTAAGGATGAACCGGTCATTTGCCCTTTTATTCACTGATTCCCTATGAAAGTTAACCGGCGTCGCTGCCGATAGTCCTATAAAACGTTTTTCATT
>JBDTTC010000153.1:0-1584 GCA_039930825.1 Arenimonas sp. | reverse complement strand
CGTGGAAATACCTACACGGCGGATGTTTTCGTTTACGACAGGGCGGTCACGTACCTGGCAGTGGGGCCTGATGTCGAACAGGTTGGCAAATCCGAAAAACAGTATTCCAGCATTGCCAACACGGCAATCATACCGGCAGGCCCGGTGTTCTTTGTTTACACTTCCGGTAAGGATTCTGTAGAGGAACGCGCATTCACCGATGTGGGTTCATTGCTGGTAACGGTAAAAGCGGCAACTAGCGTGCCAGTTCCAACAAAAAAATAGACTACCAATACATGCTTCAAAAAAAGACCCGACAATGCGGGTCTTTTTTTGTTTACTGAAAAATCAGAGCTTGTCCGACAAGGCTGCCGGCGCTTCAACGGGAGCAACGGCAGGCGCAGGCAATTCGATTACTGGTGCAGCAACAACTGCCACGGCAGTCCGGAATGGTGGAGCGAATTTTCTGCACGGCCGAGTCAAATTGAAACCATCCAAATCACTTGAATGAGTTCAGACGCTCGATGCGTTTAAAAAGTCGCTTATCCGCAACTCGGATTTGACTGCAAAAAGCCCGAAAAACCGGGCTTTTTTGTTGGATTCGACAGCAGGTTGTTAGCGTAATTTTTATAATGCAGACTATTTATCCGTCGCTGATTTTTCGTCTTCGGCGGACACGGGTTGTGCATCGGTAGCCAACGCTTCTGCCACAGGTGCCGCTTCGGCAATTGCAGCAACAGGAGCCGCTTCTGTAACCGGCATCACAGGCACTACTGTTGCGTTTTTCATTCCTGGATCTGGCTGAAATGCGGGCAGCGCAGCGCGCATTTTCGTCGCTACCAAATCCAGCTGGGCAACGAATTGTGGCTTCAATTCAAGCCATGCAGCGTAATTGTCTCCCTTAATTGCAGGCGAAGCCCCGTGCCCTACCTGAAGAATGGATTGCCACTCCACCATGCCAAGCTTCCCATCAAACCTGTAAAACAAAAAACCTGACTTGCTATATCATCAGGCCATATCTACCGCAACCCCATAAACATCCAAGGAAATTGCCCATGCAAAAGTCTCCAAGTTTTCGTCATTGCGCAGTTATGCTGCTCACCAGCCTTGCCTGCACTGCGGCAATTGGGCAGGAAACCACTGCCGAAGTACCTGCACCGGCAGCTGTAGCCGCACCGCCGGCGGCTTCCAGCATTGATTGTGTAGAGGTCGATTTATTCAAAGCCACTGAAGAAAAAGTCGAAGGCCAGACCGACCGTGCCGAAAAGATTCCGGAACAAAATCTGATCATCATCCGCGATGCTCTGGTCGAACGCCTGCCAAAAAATGCAAGAAACGTGACGAGCATCGCATCAGGCAAGGGTTCCTGCCCGAATGCCGCAACGGCTGCCGTGCTCGGTGGTGACATCCTAGATTTCCGTAGAGGCAATATGGCACTGCGTTACTTTGTCGGCTTCGGTGCAGGCTCGCAAAAAGTCAGAGTCCGGCTCACGCTGACGGCAAAAACCGGCGGCGCGGTGATTGCCCAGGAAGAAATTGCCGATACCAAATGGGCTGGCGCCTTCGGCGGCACCAATACCAAAGGCCTGCATGATTTTGCCGAAA
>JBDTTC010000152.1:0-8658 GCA_039930825.1 Arenimonas sp. | reverse complement strand
TGAAAAGCAGCTCGACCAGGCTAGGATCAAATTTTATCCCGCTTTGTTCTTGTATGAAGGCCCGAATTTTTTCGTTTGGCCATGGATCCTTGTAGCAGCGCTTGCTGCCGAGTGCGTCATAGACATCGGCAAGCATTGTAATGCGACCCGTCAGGGGGATTTCTTCGCCCTTGAGTCCTTTTGGGTAGCCGCTGCCATCCCAGTTTTCATGGTGCGTCATCGCAATTTCTGCGGCAGTAACGAAAATGCCACGCTTCGACTGCGAAAGCATTTCATGGCCGATGATGGCATGCATGCGCATCACATCGGATTCTTCGGGGGTATGGGTGCCGGGTTTGTTGAGGATGGCATCCGGGATACCGATTTTTCCGATATCGTGCAAAGGTGCGGCATTCCTGAGTACTTCTGCTTGCTTTTCATCCAGTCCAGCCAGTCGAGCCAGCAATTCGGCCAATAATCCGACCCGCCGTACATGGGCGGCGGTTTCATGCGAGCGTGATTCGGCCGCGCCTGCCAGTACGCAGATCATTTCCATTTGCGCTTCGACCAGTTCCTGGTTCAAGTGCAGGTTTTCGAAACCGATTGAAACATTGGTGCAGAAAACTTCCACTAGCTTGTAGTCAATTTCGGAAAGGTCCCAGGTTTCACCGACATATAGAAGACTTTCGCTGTGAAGAGTGTCGGTGAAATGCAGAACGTAATGGTCATTCTGGAATTGGTGGCGCTTGGTATCACAGGCAGACTTCAGGCTTTGCACAATATGCGCCGGCAACCCTTCGTCGGCACGGTGATTAACGTATTTGGCGTAATCGCCGGTCGCCGCGGCGACCACGAGAGCTTCAGGGTCTTCGGTTTTTAGATTGCCTAATCTGCAATAAAGCGCACCGCGTTCCATGCCTACCAAGGCAGTGAGTTGCGATAGTACGGCTGAGGCAAACTCGGATGATTTTTCATGCGAGAAAATATGGGCTGAAGCCGCAAGCACGCGTTCAAGCCCGCGTTTATTGGCTTCGATGGTCATAATGTCGCGATAGGCGCGCAGGGAAGCAAACATCACGGTCGCAAGTTTTTGCGAAGTGAGCTCGGTTTTTTCCTTGTAATCATTGATGTCGTAATTGCTGATGACTTCATGCTCGGGTGCCTGCCCGGGTTGTCCGGTACGCAGCACGATGCGTATCTGGTGGTTATTCAAATTTTCGCGGATGTACTTGACCAGATCGAGGCCGGCTGTCTCGGTTTCCATCACTACGTCTAACAAAGTAGCGGCAATATCGTCATGGCTTTCAAGAAGGCGCTTGGCCTGCTCGATGTTGTAGGCCGACAGAAACTGCAGAGGCTTACCTTCGAAGCGAAAGTTACCGAGCACTAGACGGGTAACTTCGTGGATTTCCGGCTCATCATCGACGAGGAGCAGCTTCCAAGGCTTCTCGGCGTGCGTACCTGTTTCTGCCAGGAAATCCATGCAGCCCCCTGCGGATATCAAACGATGCGTTGATAGCCCCAGTCTAACTAAATCAGGGAAATATGGAAGTCAAAATTTGTGACTAGGATCGACCTTCGAACAATTCACGTCCTATCAGCATGCGACGGATTTCATTGGTGCCGGCCCCAATGGAGTAGAGCTTGGCATCACGCAGCAAACGGCCAGTGTCGTACTCATTTATGTAACCATTTCCGCCGAGGCATTGAATGGCTTCAAGTGCGACCTGCACGGCGGCATCGGAGCAGTGCAGCAGGCAAGAAGCAGCATCGATACGTGAGTTTTGGCCTGAATCAAAATCTCGTGCGACCTGGTAGGCAAAAGCACGTGAGCTTTGCAGTGCCGTGTACATATCGGCGATTTTGCCCTGCATCAGGCCGAAGGTGCCAATGGCGGCGTCGAATTGTTTGCGTTCGCGGACATAGGGTAGTGCGATATCAAGCGCTGCCTGCATAAGACCGAGTGGACCGCCGGAAATTACCAGGCGCTCGGTATTCAAACCATTCATCAGGACCTTCACACCTTGGTTTACTTCACCCAAAACATTTTCTTCCGGAATCTCGCAATCTTCAAACACCAATTCGCAGGTGTTCGAGCCACGCATGCCGAGCTTGTCGAGTTTTTGTGCCGTTGAAAAGCCCTTGAAACCTTTTTCTACAATGAAGGCAGTCATGCAACGCGAGCCTGCATCCTTACCTGCAGTTCGCATGTACACCACTAACGTGTCGGCTTCCGGACCATTGGTGATCCACATCTTGTTGCCGTTGGCGACCCAGACATTGCCGCGTTTTTCGGCACGGCAGCTCATCGAGCCGACCACGTCGGAACCGGCTCCCGGCTCGCTCATCGCAAGCGCACCCTTGTGTTCGCCACTGCAAAGTTTCGGCAGGTATTTATTGCGTTGTGCTTCATTGGCGTTGTAGTAAAGATTTTGCACGCACAGATTTGAATGTGCCACGTAACTTAGCCCGACCGAACCGGAAGCTCGTGAAATTTCTTCCATCGCAACCAGGTGTGCCAGGTATGACATTTCCGAGCCGCCGTATTCTGAAGGAATGGCAATCCCGAGAAGGCCCATTGCGCCGAGCTTCGGCCACAAATCCTGAGGAAATAGATTTTCGTGATCTATCGCCGCTGCACGTGGTGAAATTTCGCTTTCTGCAAATTTACGAACTGCATCGCGGAGGGCATCAATGTCTTCACCGAGTGAAAAGGGGCGCATAGGTTACTTCTTTAGGAGAGGCTGACTACAGTATGGGAAAACAGACATTAAACATGATCATTGGTTAATCGAAACAAAAACCAGAATCGCCACGCCGACCAGAAGGGCGAAAACAATACCCGTTGCAATTTTGTCACCAAGTGTTCGTTTGTATTTGACGTGGGGTGTTGCTCGGATGATGTCCTGATATCCGGCAGCAAGCACGGTTTTTCCATGTTTGCACCAGATCAGATAAAGAATGTAGCCATTGATCAAGGTACCTACCGGAATTCCAAGCAGCCCTATGACGGATAGTACAGTGCCCGGAATTTTTACCCAGGGCGATAGCTTTCGATACCCGTAAGCCATGGCGAGCATTATCGTAGTCAAGACTCCGTAAAAAGCCAGAATCCCGACAAACATCATCGGACTTTCCTGTCCTGTCGAAAATTTATCATCACTACTGATGAGAGGAATAAAGATGCCAATACAGGAAATGCCAAGCAAGATACCTGCCAGTCCATAAAGGCTTCCAATCGATTTCAGCTGCACCTCGTGACGAATATTTTCCTGACGGATTTGTTCCATGTCGCGAGTGGCATTTGCCTTGTCGTCGATATTCGCCGTTGGCGGTGAGTAGGGATTGTCGATGTCCAAGCCTTAAGTCCTGAAATAGTGGAGGGGACTACTTGTCAAACAACCAGCATCGTTTGATTTAAAACGATGCTGGTTTTGTTTACTTGCATGGAGTAATCAATTACCGCGACGGCCCTGGAAGCGAGGTGCCGAGAGCCCCAGGTGTGGCAAACGCAATTTACCGATCGAGCTGATGCGTTCTTCCGCCATGCGGTCGGCTGCTTTATAGGTCGGGATATTGTCACGCGCGCTGATTTCGAAAATGCGGCCGAGATTGAAATAAATAGTACGCAGCATGCGCATGGCGCGTTCGCGGTTGTAACCATCGATTTCAAGCGAAACATTCATCAAGCCACCCGCGTTGACGGCGTAGTCGGGTGCATACAGGATGCCTTTACGCATCACTTCATCGCCGATTTCATCGGTAGCCAATTGATTGTTTGCAGCGCCGCAGATAATTTGGCATTTCAGGCGTGGCAGGGTATTGGCATTGACCGTGCCGCCGAGCGCACATGGTGAATACACGTCGGCATCGACGTCGTAAATTTGATCGGCAGCCACGGCTTCTGCGCCATGGTCATCGACGGCTTTTTGTACCAATTCCTTGTTGATGTCGGTGACAAACACCTTGGCGCCGCGTTCACGCAACAGCTTCACGAATTCCATGCCGACATGGCCGACGCCCTGCACGGCAAAACTGTATTTACCGACATCTTCGTTGCCGTATTTCACGCTCAAAGCGGCCAGTAAACCCTGCAAAGTGCCATAAGCGGTAAATGGCGACGGATCGCCCGAACCACCATGCACTTGGTGCACGCCGGTGACGAATTCGGTTTCGCGGAAAACGTATTCCATATCGTTGACGTCAATACCAACGTCTTCTGCGGTGATATAGCGACCGTTCAACGAATTGACGAAGCGACCGAAGGCACGAAACAGCGCTTCGGATTTGTCTTTGCCTGGGTCGCCGATAATGACCGCTTTGCCGCCGCCCAAATTTAAACCCGATACGGCTGCTTTGTAGGTCATTCCGCGGCTCAAGCGCAACACGTCGTTTAATGCATCCTGTTCTGTGGCGTATGGCCACATCCGCAAACCGCCTAAAGCTGGTCCGAGTACCGAGTTGTGAATGGCGATAATTGCCTTCAAGCCGGCATCTTTATTGTGGCAAAACACCACTTCTTCGTGACCAGTCTGGGCGAGGGTTTCAAAAATCATGGCAAGCTCCGGGCGGATGGGATTCTGATTTGCGCAAGAAACAAGGTCGCTGCGAAATCTATAGGCTGTCCGCAAGTGTTTGTAAGTAAAGGGTTTGATGGGTTTATGTCAGCGAGCCACCCGGCTGCTGCGGGGCTAGTGTAATCCAAAGCCGCCAGCGAGGCAGTCTTGTCATGCGGAGGGTTTTGCTATGGCGAAAACTTTTTCGGAAATACTTGTCCTCTTTTTTGCCATCGCTACGTTCATATAAGTGCCTGATGGTTTATCTCTCCCCGGGAAGCCATCGGCTCCAACCCTAGAGCAGGGACATTGAGGCGGCCCTAACCCGGCCGCCTTTTTTTTGTATGCATGCGCTATCTTATTCAGCATGCAACCCCAGCCTCTAATCGTTCCTACAAAAGACTTATCAGACGAATGTGAGCTGATTTATCGCATTGCTGCGCATGATTCCAAGGCTTTGGCCGAGCTCTATGAACTTACAGTTTCTCGTATTTATGCGGTGGTTATGCGTGTGCTAAGGCATGCAGCCGATGCAGAAGAAGTGATCAGCGATGTGTATTTGCAAATATGGCAAAAAGCCGACAACTTCCAGTCCGAGCGCGGTACCGCAATGGCTTGGATGAATACGCTGGCTTGGAGCCGTGCAGTAGATAGACTTCGTAAGAGCAAACGTGAATTTATCCACCAGGCATTGCATCCGGAAGACCTGGATGAAACGTATACAGAGTGTGAAGAGTTAAACGCGGAACAAGTTGCTGAAGTATGGTCAAGCTGCAAAGCGATTCAAATTGCCTTGTGCGGGCTGACTGAAATACAGCAGCGAGTTTTACGTTTGGCCTATACCGAAGATCTTAGCCACCAAGCGATTGCAGAAGTCTTGAACTTGCCGCTAGGCACTGTGAAGTCCCATTGCAGGCGTGGATTGGCGGCGCTTCGTGAACTTTTGCTGGTACTAGAATAAAAAAGATGAATACCAAAAACGATCAATGCCTCGATATTCTGCTCGCTGCCAATGCGGGCTTGATTCCCAAGCTTGCGCCTACAGAAGCTGTTCGTCAGCGCATGCTGGCCAATATCATGCAGCGCGTAGAAGTGCCAACGATGCAGGTTACTCGCAAGAACGAAGGTCAATGGCTGGACATTCTTCCGGGAATCAGTATCAAAATACTGCATGAAAATATTGCCGAACAAAGTCAAACCACCTTGTGGCGTTTGCAAGCAGGCGCCTGTGTGCCTAGGCACCAGCACAAACAAAGTGAAGAATGTTTGGTACTAGAAGGTTCAATTATTCACGCTGGGGTCGAGTATTTTTCAGGTGATTACTTGCTGGCGCCGGTCGGAATGCCGCATGACGTTTTATCCGCGCCTAATGGCGCGATGTTTCTAATACGCGGCGAAATTATCGATAAGGCCATGATGCTGTAAACATCGACTTAAATTTTCATCACACAGTTGTCACAACTTCGATAAAAAAAATGCATCCAGCCTCACAACTGCTTGCGTATGTTCCAGTGACGCGATTTTTCGCGTAGTAAAACTGGAATAAATGAGAATGTCGAAAATATTCATGTTTTGTGTTTCTGTTTTTCTTGCTGCCAATACAGCTTCGGCGGCAACTCCAAACCCGGGAAATCCTCCTTTCAGGCAACGTGGCGACATTCTCGTCGAAATCAAAGGTCGGGGTGTCTATACCTACGATGGCGACAAAGTCCCGAATCAAAGTGATTGTTCAGCCCAGTGTCGTTTGTTGTGGCCGCCAGTCTATGCAGAGGACGAAGCTCTAGCAAAGGGCTCATTTACTATTTTTGTCCGGAAGGATGACGGCAAACGTCAGTGGGCATTTAAAGGCAAGCCTTTGTATCGATGGGTATCGGATTTAAAACGCGGTGATGCTGGCGGCGACGGCGTTGCGGGGGTATGGCGCTTGGTCAGGGTTTTACCAAAACCTGTCAGCGAGCCCTCGACAGACACGATGGTCAAAAAGCCGAGCGAAAAAGTAAAACAAAATTAAGTCTTTATAACCCAATGAAAATTTCAGGAAAAACAATGGCAGTGACTAAAATAAAGCGTAAAGCTTTGTGCTTATTACTGGTAAGCATGGCAACAAATGCATATGCCGCAGATCAGGAAGGCACGGGTTTCGATACCAGCGGAAAATTACTACTTACAGGCGGTGTCACACAATTGGAAGGTTCGGCCGGCGGTGGCTTGACGCCTTGGGCCGTGATCGGGGGCTATGGAACTGATGATGAAATCGGCGCTAATGCTTTTTACACCCGCGTCAATACAGGTTCTTATCATCTGGACGATGCCGGTGTAATGATCGGATTCTACAATCGGGTGGAGCTCAGTTTTGCACAGCAACGTTTCAATACCGAGAAAGTAGGTGGGCTGCTTGGTTTGGGCAATGGCTTTACCTTCAAGCAAAATGTTATCGGTGTAAAAGTACGTATTGCTGGTGACCTTGTAGTGGATTCAGACAGCCTGATGCCCCAAATCTCGATCGGTATTCAGCACAAGAAAAATAATCAGGCGGGTGTGCTGGCATTTATCGGGGCTAAAGATGATTCGGGTACCGACTTTTACGTGACTGCGACTAAATTGTTTCTGGCCGATGGCTTACTTATTAATGGAACCCTGCGTTACACGAAGGCAAACCAAATAGGAATCTTGGGTTTTGGTGGTGATAAAAACGATTCTTACAAACCTCAACTTGAAATATCGGCGGCTTATTTGCTCAGTCAGAAATGGGCCGTGGGTGCCGAATATCGCATGAAGCCGAACAATCTGGGTATCGCTGCCGAAGACGATTGGTTTGATGCATTTGTGGCATATGCTCCCAACAAACATGTGTCGTTTACAGTGGCTTATGCCGATCTTGGTAACGTCGTGATCAAAGACAATCAACGTGGCGTTTATGCCAGTGTTCAAGTAGGTTTCTAAGGAATTATATGAATACTATTTTCAAATATTTGAGCTTATCTTCATTCCTCTTGCTGGGGGCACAAGTCCCGGTGCTTCAGGCGCAGGAAGCAATGGCTGAGCAGCAAGACGAGATTCCGCAGGATGATGAAATTCCAGCCGATGAAGCCGATGCAACCGATGTAGTCAATGCGCCAATGGCATCGCCCACAAGCATGGCCTCTACCGCACCTGCTTATCCCGAATTACTCCCCGTCTTCAAACAGTTTGGCGAAGAAGCGGGCCTGGTAAAACTGATGGACGTTTTTATGGATAAAATGCTTGCGGATTCACGTATGCGCCCATTCTTTGAAAATACCGATCAGGCCAATATTAAAAAACACTTGGTGGAACAGTTCTGTGTGATTTTGGGCGGCCCGTGTGGCTATAGTGGCCGCGACATGAAGTCGTCGCATGCCGCACTCGGCATTGATCGAGCTAACTTCAATGCGTTGGTTGAAGACCTGCAATGGGCAATGAACAAGCAAGGAATTCCGTTCCGTGCACAAAACAGGTTATTAGCAAAACTTGCGCCTATGCATCGGGATATTGAAACCAAATAATTATTTGCGAAATACACCTTGATGTATCCAGAGTGTTGCGATCCATTTGCTCCCGTTGGCAACCGGTAAACCCGCATGTAAGGTTCGTGTATCGGGTGAGCCATCCAGATGTAAATTCCTGAATGCGAGAATTCGCCCCGTCTTCGGGGCGATTTTTTTATCCAGCTCGATGAATTCTGTTTCGCCACCATTTTCCATATCATTCAAATAAATAATGACGGTGCTTTCGCGTTGACCGGAGCCACCTTCTTCAAGCGGCGTTATCAAACTAGGCGGCAAGTAATCCCGGTGCGGTCGATATTCCTGATCGGGTTGATAGCGCAGCAACTGTAAATTCTCCGAATATGCCGGTGTTGTATCAACCACGGCTGCCATTCGCCGCTGTATCAGGACAATGCTGATATCTTCCAGCATTTCTTCAAACACCATGTCGAAACTGGTGCGTAGCTGTACTTGCAGCCGTTGACCATCGGGTGTTGCGGTAACGGATGGATTTAAATGCGGGCCGCCGACGAATCGCAGAAGATTGCATTCCTCGACTGACGCAATATTTTCGGCCACACCAATAGCGGCCAATGCCAGAGATACAACGGGTAACT
>JBDTTC010000151.1:0-5982 GCA_039930825.1 Arenimonas sp. | reverse complement strand
CATTGGGATATTTGTATGATCCTTCGCCGCCTATCGCAATCACTTAAAGAACAAAACTGGACGGCTATCGTCATCGAATTTGTCTTGCTGGTAGTGGGTGTTTTTCTAGGCATTCAAGTCGCGAACTGGAACGGCGAACGCGTTGATGCTTCCAGGGCGCATGATTATCTCGGGCGGATCGACAATGATCTCGGGGCCGATATAGCGAACTTTCAAGATCGGCTAAGTTTCTGGGCTAGCGTGTCGCGCTATGGCGCGCAAGGTTTGGCTTATGCCGAAACCGGTGATGCAAAAGGGACAACGCAGTGGGACTTGCTGCTAGCCTATTTCCAATCCAGCCAGGTGGCGGAATTTTACGTCACCGATGCCACCTTCGAAGAGTTGAAAAGCGCCGGAGAGATTGGCTTGATCAAGGACACACGGTTTCGCGATTCACTCTCGCAATATTATTCCTCCGGTTTCAATCCCTTGCTGACCGAACGGCCACGCTACCGTGAGCATGTGCGTGGTGTGATACCGCTTGAAGTTCAAAAATATATCTGGAGCGATTGCTATTCCACCAGCACCGAAGGCGTCCAGAAAATGCTGCCCTGCAAATCGCCGCTGAATGAAAAACAGGCCGCCTTGCTTGTCGATGCGATCAGGAATGATAAAACCTTGATGGCCGAACTTCGTTACTGGATGTCGTCCATGCACGTTGCCGCACTGTATGGGCAAAGTCGTATAGAAAATGCGACGGCACTGCGCGCATTGATGGGTAGCCGGCGCGATGGCAAAACAAAGGAGGCTTCGCGATGATTCTTCGCCGTTTATCCCAATCACTCAAAGAACAAAACTGGACGGCTATCGTCATTGAATTTGTCTTGCTGGTAGTGGGTGTTTTTCTTGGCATTCAAGTCGCGAACTGGAATGCAGAATTGGAAACCCAAAAGAAAGCCGAAATATTCACCAAGCGGCTGACGGCCGACTTGCGTCTGGAAGCCTGGGGTTATGAAGGCCTGATTGAGTACTACACCGATGTCACGGCGAATGCAGACAGAACACTGGCCGTGATGGCAGACGAAGCGCAGCTCTCCGACGAGCAATTCGTGGTCAGTGCTTATCGAGCTACGCAATACAAATACAACGACCGCTATCGCGCTACCTATGACGAGATGGTATCGACCGGCAGCATCGGCCTGATTGCCGACCAGAAGTTGCGCGAAACAGCGATTATTACTTTCACTTCGCCCATATTCGACGAGATCAGTGAAGAAGGCCGGAAATCCGAATATCGCGAACTTTTCCGCCGCGCGGTTTCAAAAGACGTGCAACGGGAGCTGCAAAGTAAATGTGGCGATCGCTTCGTGGATCTTCTCGATTACAAAGGTATCGTCAAATCGCTGGATTACCCTTGCACTCTCGATGTCCCTGCAGAAAAAATCAGCGCCGCTGCGAAGGCATTGCGTTCAAACCAAAATTTCGTCCCCTCTCTGCAATCTCGCTTTGCCGATGTCGAAACCGCCATCGGTAATCTGCGGGATTACAACCCGAAACTATTCAACAATCTGCAGGAAATTTCAGGAAGAAAAAAATGATTCTTCGGCGCTTATCGCAATCGTTAAAAGAACAAAACTGGATGGCTATTTGCATCGAATTTGTCTTGCTGGTAGTTGGTGTTTTTCTTGGCATTCAAGTCGCGAACTGGAACAGCGAGCGCGAAACCGATAAACAATCCGCCGAGTTCACTGAAAAACTTATCGCGGATTTGCGTGAAGAAAGTTGGCGCTATCAATTCCTGCTGGAGTATCACCGCGACATTCGGCAAGCCGCCGAGAATACGGCGAATGCCCTCAGTGGCAAAACGCCATTGTCGAATGAAGAATTCCTAATCAATGCCTATCGCGCCACCCAGTACAAGCAAGGCGCGAGCCGTCGTTCCACCTATGACGAATTAGTCTCGACCGGCAACATCGGCTTGATCAAGGATCAGAAACTTCTGAATGTGTCGGTGCGGGCCTATAGCCTTTCCACCATCGACAATCTGGTAAAAGAAGGCATCGAGTCACGCTATCGCGAACAGTTTCGCATGAGTGTTCCCAACGACGTGCAGCGCGCACTTGGCAAGGCCTGTGGTGACCGTTACATCAAACCCGGCGAATACCAGAACTTTGATCACGTGATTGACTACCCCTGCAAAACCGGTTTGCCCGCAAACGTGATCGATGACACCGCCAACGCCTTGCGCTCGGACCCGCAAACGATTCGTTTCCTGCGCCAACGCATTGCCGATCTCGATACCCGCTTGGTGGACATGACGCAAAACAACCGCGATGTTTGGGAGGCTTTGCTTAGTATCGCGAAAGAAAAGCCCGTCAACCTGTAGGAGCGCCTTCAGGCGCGACCGATCTAGCGTGATTTGTCGCGCCTGAAGGCGCTCCTACAGATTACGACAGTAGTTGTTTCGCCGCATGGATGATCGAATCGTTTTCAAGATCAGCCAATTCAATTGTTTGCGCGGCTGCATAATGCCCTGAACGCATTTTCGCCGAACGCAGATAGGATGGATCGTAATGTTGTTCGAGTAGTTCTTCGACCAAGTTCGTCCATTCGTTGTTGTCGGCGAGACTTTGCCAGCGCGTGATGGTTTCACGGCCGCGCAATTCCAACAAATATTCCAGAAGATTTTTTATGCCGGCCGAATCGGCAAGAAAATGTTGATAGCTCACGATCAGAAATTTCACTCGTGCTTCGAACGGCGTTTCGATGGTGATGAGTTGGCCCTGGGTTTGCATTGCAGCGGCCAATGTCATCGGCAAACTGACCGCACCGATTTTTCGGCTTTCTGCTTCGACGAAAACCGGTTTTCCTGCATCGAAAGAATGCAGCTTTTGCCATAACAAGGTCTCGAATCTTTTCTGGGTCGGTTGTGCTTGTTCGGGTATTGCACCCAGCACTGAACCACGATGTTCGGCCAATGCTTCCAGATCGAGTACTTGTGCTTGCATCGTATCGAGTGCTTCGAGCAAGCGGGTTTTTCCGCTACCGGTTTTCCCACACAGCACCACATAGCGAAACTGCGGTGACAAGGTTTCAAGATCGGCCACCACATGACGACGAAAGGCCTGATAACCGCCATGCAATTGCGCGGCCGACCAACCGACTTGTCGCAGGATATGCACCATCGCACCGGAGCGCATACCACCGCGCCAGCAGTAAACCAACGGCGCCCAATCTTTCGGTTTGCCTTCGAATATTTGTTCGAGATGCTGCGCGATATTGCGGGAAATAAATTGCGCCCCGCGTTGGCGGGCAGCAAAGGGCGAGACTTGTTTGTATAGCGTGCCGACGATAACGCGTTCTTCATTACTCAAGACCGGACACAAAATCGCACCGGGCAAATGATCGAGTGCAAATTCCGCCGGCGTGCGCACATCGATGATCACATCGTAGCTTGCAAGCTCATTGATATTGGCGACGGCATTTCTTCCCATGAACGCTCTCTGCTAATGCTTTGTGGCAAACTGCGATGCATGCCAGCCTACCAGATTCAATAATCACGAGCCTACCGCATATGGAAAACCCAATTCGCCTTACCACTTACAGCCACGGCGGCGGTTGCGGCTGCAAAATATCGCCAGCAATTTTGTCGCAAATACTTTCCGATATTCCATTGCGCATGATGCCGAAGGAATTGCTGGTCGGCATCGAATCCAGCGACGATGCAGCGGTGTATCAATTGAATGATCAGCAAGCCGTGATTGCGACCACCGATTTTTTCACGCCAATTGTGGATGACCCGTTTCATTTCGGACAAATCGCCGCTACCAATGCGCTATCCGATGTTTATGCGATGGGCGGCCAACCGATTTTTGCTTTGGCGATTGTCGGCATGCCGCTAGACAAACTTCCCATTGAAGCCATCCAGCAAATCATTGCCGGTGGCGATTCGATCTGTGCCAAAGCCGGCATTCCCATTGCGGGCGGCCATTCAATCGATACGCTGGAACCGATTTATGGCTTGGTCGCGATTGGCCTGGTGCATCCGGACAATGTGAAGCGCAATAACCGCGCACAAGCCGGCGATGTGTTGATTCTCGGTAAGCCATTGGGCGTGGGTATTTTGTCGGCCGCTTTGAAAAAAGGTCGTCTGGATGCCGAGGGTTATGCACAAATGCTCGCAATCACTACGCAACTAAATACGCCCGGCACCAGACTCGCGAGCATGACCGGCGTGCACGCAATGACCGACGTCACCGGTTTTGGATTAGCCGGGCATCTATTGGAAATCTGTCGCGGCTCGCAAGTAACTGCGAAAATTAATTTCGCCGATTTGCCGATTTTGAAAACCGCCCGCGATTTTGCCGAAGACGGCATTCTCACCGGTGCCTCGAACCGCAATTGGTCTAGCTACGATGAAGAAGTACGCTTGCCCGAAGATTTTCCGGCCTGGCAGCGACACCTGCTGACTGATCCACAGACTAGCGGCGGATTATTAGTCGCTTGTTCACCAGAGTGTGCAAAAGCCGTGCTGGCGGAATTTCATCAAAAAGGTTTCGCAGATGCTTGCGTCATCGGCGAATTGCTTGAAGGTGCGGCTGAACTTCATGTTAATTAAACGCTGTAGCCCGGGTCATGGCTTCATCTGACCCGGGGCAGCTTCGCCAATGATAGATATGTCTAGTACTTTTTGTTGGCAAAGACGCTACAACTTTTTCTTGATGAAATTTTGAGAATTACCCGGGTCAGATGAAGCCATGACCCGGGCTACGATTCGGCAAGTATCGTAATGCGATCCACTGTCGCAGAATAATTAATCCAGTTCGGCAATACTTTCTTCCAGATGCGCTCTCCACTCCGGATCTTTTTCCGTCTTCAGGAAATCTTTCAGGATGATTAGTTGCGCCTGGTCAAGCGCATCATCGGCCGACACTTTGATATCGGGCTGCACGCCGATGGTTTCCCAATCGGTATGAGTAATCGGGCTGATCGTGCGGCCACCCGGAACATTCATCATGAAGTGAGCGCTCAGGCGATAGCGATCACCGGGATGCGCACCGCCGCCGGTGACTTCACCGATGATGGTGGCGCGCTTATTGTTCTTCATCGCGTAGGCGAAATCTTCAGCCGCCGAAAAGCTGTCGGCGCTGGTCAGTAAATACAGTTTTCTTTTTTCGCCGTATTTTTTTCCAGCCAGGGTTTCGGTGGTCCACATTTCGGTGGTTTTGTTTTCTTCCCGCATGTAGATATCGTTCAGATGCGTGCGCTTGTCATGAAAATAACTGGCGTATTGCGCAACGGTATCGGGCGAACCGCCACCGTTTTTCCGTAAATCGATAATCATGGCGCGGGTATCGCCCAGCAAGTTCATTGCCGCTGCCATGCGCTCAAAAGCGTGTGGCGAATCGGCGAAAGCATGCAAATCGATATAACCGATATTGAATGGCAGGCGATCAACATTATGGAAGCCGTAGTTCAGGCGGATATTTTCCGATTGCTCCCTGAGTTTTTCCGATTCCAATTCTTGGCCGGGCTTTTGCACTGCCAGGGTTTCTTCGAAATAACGTATTTCCAGATGTTTATCCTGCGTTTGCGCCTGCAGACTTTCGCTGAGTTTTTCGGCCAGCTCATTGGCACTGGTGACATTGTCGTAGGTGCCGTTTTTCAATTCCAGGCGCAAACGTTTTTCCATCGCGGCGGCTTTTTCCGGAAAGACATAGTGTTGATTGACATTGGCGATCACCGCTTCGATCACTTCAAGCCGCGTTGCCTGATCGATTTTCATATCTTTTTGCGGCGGCCCGTCATGGCCCAGTCCCAAAGCCGGCAAAAACAGGAATACGGCACCGCAGATAATTGCGGCCACCATCAGCCAGATGAGTCTGCGAATATTTTTTCTGGTACTAACTTGCATAACAAAAACCCTCTGTAATTTGATGTTTAACTACTAATTGATTAGTAGTTAAACTTGAAAAAAACCCCATCGCCTATTTTGTGAATGAC
>JBDTTC010000150.1:0-10173 GCA_039930825.1 Arenimonas sp. | reverse complement strand
TGAAACCGATGCCGAGCTGCAAGCTATTTCGCGTTTTACACCTGGCTCGGAATTAAGTTTGAACGATCTAGAAGCCATGGCCGCACGTATTACGCAGCATTATCGCGAGAAAGGTTATTTTGTCGCCCGTGCTTATCTTCCAGCGCAGGACATCAGCAATCATGTGGTCACCATTGCGATCAGCGAAGGACGATTAGGCAAGGTTGAATTACGCAATGGTTCGCGTCTCGATGACAACCTAGCGAATGGGTTGCTGTCTGGCTTGGAGCCGGGCGCGCCTATTACATTGAAGCCCCTTGAACATCGTTTGTTGTTGTTGTCGGATGTTCCGGGTGTGAAGGTTACTTCGACACTGGTGCCAGGCACGGCGCCGGGCACATCCGATTTAATTGTCGCTGTCGAAGATGGCCGCCGCGTCACTGGACAAGTGGATGTCGATAATGCCGGGAATCCTTATACCGGTGAATATCGTCTAGGCGCGACCGTCAATTTGAATAATCTTGCCGGGCATGGTGATGTCGCTTCGCTTCGAGTGGTGAGCTCCGGTAAGGGACTTTCCTACGGACGCGCTTCCTATCAAATGCAGTTTGGTCGGGCCACAGCCGGCCTAGCTTACAGCAGACTGGATTACGCCCTAGGCAAGCAATTTGAAGTATTGGGCGCTCACGGCACCGCGGAAGTAGCGAGTATTTTTGGCTCGATTCCGCTAATTCGCTCGCGTGAAAGCAATCTGTATTTCGCGCTGGGATACGATGACAAAATTTTGAAAGACGAGTTGGACCTGATTCCCACTGCTAACCGTCGCGCGCATGCCGGCGTCGCAACGGCATCCTTGTATGGCAATCATCAAGATAGTATCGGTGCCGGCGGAAGTACTTCGTTTTATCTTGGTTTTGCTTCGGGCAATCTTGATATCCAAACACCTTCGGCATTGATTGCCGATGCTGCCAGCGCAAGAACCAATGGCCATTACAGCAAGTTGTTGTTCAGTGCCGCTCGTCTGCAACAAGTGTCCCCTAGTTTTTCTCTGTATGGCTCGGTCACCGGGCAGCTTGCTTCGAAAAATCTGGACCCCTCGGAAAAAATCGTGCTCGGCGGCATGGATGGTGTTCGCGCCTATCCGCAAGGTGAAGCGTTTGGTGATCAGGGCTATATAGCCAATGTGGAAGCACGATGGTTACTCAATGGAGCCTCTGAAAATCGGGTGGGTGACTTGCAGCTGATCGGTTTCGTCGATACCGGCAGAGTCACCATCAACAAGAACCCTTGGTATGCCGGACCGAATGATAGAAATCTGAGTTCGTATGGCGTTGGTCTTTCTTGGAGTGATCCAGGCAATTTCCTGGTAAGAGCCTACTACGCGCAAAAACTCGGCAATGAGCTCGCTATGTCGGCTCCGGATAAATCCGGACGCTTCTGGATTCAAGCGGTCAAATATTTCTGAACCGTAAGGTTTATTTCAAACGTTCGGTCATGCATATCCATTTGAGGAAACACCCATGAAGATCAATACTCGATCCATCCGCAAAGCCGGCACATTACTGGTCATCACCGAAGCCATTTTGTTTGCGCTCGCAAGTTCCGCCCAGGCCCAGTCAGCTGGTGTTGTGGCAGCAGGTCAGGCCACGATTAATCAGAATGGCGCTTACACGACCATTAATCAGTCCAGCGCGAATGTCATTATCAACTGGCAAAGCTTCAATATCGCCACGGGAGAGACCGTGCAGTTCGTGCAGCCGGGCAGCAACTCTGTTGCCTTGAATCGCGTGTTAGGCGCAGATCCTTCGGTCATCATGGGCACGCTGACCTCCAATGGCATGGTGTTCCTGCTTAATCCGAACGGCGTTTTGTTTGGTAACGGTTCGTCCGTTAGTGTCGGTGGTTTGGTCGCTTCGACCATGAATATCACTGACGCCAATTTCATGGCCGGTAATTATGTGTTCACCGATGCCGGCACAGGTTCGGTTGTGAATCAAGGCAACATCCATGTGAGTGATGGCGGCAATGTGGCGCTGATGGGAAGAACGGTGAATAACCAAGGTGTTATTTCTGCTCGGCTCGGTTCCGTCAATCTGGTAGGTGGTCAAGCCGCCACGCTGGATATTGCGGGTGATGGCTTGTTGAATGTTTCGGTGTCGCAAGGCGCAGTGAATGCCCTGGTTCAAAACGGCGGTTTAATTCAGGCCGATGGTGGACGCGTGCTGATGACCGCACAAGCGGCCGGCAATTTACTGAATACCGTGGTGAACAATACCGGCGTGATCCAGGCGCGAACGATTGAAAATCACAACGGCACAATACTGTTGCTCGGCGATATGCAAAACGGCAACGTAAACGTCGGCGGTGTTCTCGACGCCAGCGCTCCCAATGGCGGCAATGGCGGATTTATCGAAACCTCGGCGGCTCACGTCAATATCGCTAATGATGCCAGCATTACAACTGCGGCAGCGAACGGAAATACCGGCCATTGGCTCATTGACCCCACCGATTTCGTGATCGGAAGTGAGGTTGGAAACAACATCGCCGGGTCGACGCTTTCGGCACAATTGGTCGCCAATAACATTACCATCACTACAGCCGGTGCCGGCAATCAGGTCGGCAACATTACCGTCAATGATGCCGTTAGCTGGACAGCGAGCGGTGCTCCCACCACGCTTACCTTGAACGCGAATGGCAATGTATTTATTAATGCGGCCATCACGGCGACGCAAGGAAGTTTTGATGTTTGTTGCGGACAAGACATCAATGTCAACGCGGCCATTACGACGACCAATGGCAGTGTGAGGCTAAGTGCCGGAAATAACCTCAATCAAACAGGTGCGATTACCGTTACCGATGGCAACTTAAGTATGTGCGCGGCAAACGACGTCAATATTTCAGGACCCATTACGTTAACCAATGGCACCAATGATCCTACCCGGAGTCTTGGCTTGGCACGTGGCTTGACGTTAAGAGCCGATTCCGATGGCACAGGGCCAGGCATCGCTGGCGGTACGGTGAGGTTTAACGCATTGGCACCACCTGTGGTGGTAACTAATGCGCCGGTTGCCGTGTATTACAACCCGGTGTCCTACACAACGCCAACCGTTTACACCACGAATTTCACCTTGACCGGAGGAGCGACGCTTGCCAGTTATATGCTGGTGTTCGCAGCCGGCGGGGATCGTGATATCAACGGAACTACAACTACCACACTCAACGGCTTGATCGGCAATCCAGCCGGCGTCACGCTGGTCGCAGGTCCGACTGCCAGCGCCAATTTTGCTTCATCTGCCATCGGTACCAATCAGGCCATCACCTATACCGGCTATTCCCTGGCGGGGCCGAATGCCAGTTCTTACGCCTTGGCACTCAATTGCTGTGGCCCGGTGCTTGCTCACACCAGCGGATCGATTACGGCACCGTCTGGCACTGTTCAACCAGGCAATGTTCAACCCGGGGGCCAGCCGCCCGGCTTGACACCAACAGGCCCGGCCATATTAATTCCCGGCGACATCGGGCCGTTAGTCACCGTCGAAGATACCCAGCCGACTAATACGCTGGAAATCACCCCGGTTGAAGAAGTGCTGCCGCCCTATGTGGCACCGGTTTTTGCACCCGTGCCTTACCGGAACTGATTGCATGAATCTCCGTATTCAAATAAGCGTTCTTGGTTTGCTGCTTGCATCCAATGTTATGGCAAAAGGAAATGAAGCAATTGCCGTTTCAGAGCTTGCATTGCCACAGGACTTTAGTACGCAGCCCGCATCCATCGAAGTAAAGCAAATGGCGCAGTGGGTCATCGAGTCGGGTGACAACACCAAATTGCCATTTATTCTGGTCGATAAGATTAATGCCAAAATTTATGCGTTCAATGCTGCCGGTCAGTTCCAAGGCGCCACGCCTGTATTGCTTGGATTAGGGCGTGGGGATCGCTCCGTTGCAGGCATCGGTCGTCGTACATTTTCACAGATACCACCCAAAGATCGCATCACACCCGCTGGTCGTTTCGTCTCGTCATTGTCGCTTGGTCAGCACATGGAAGAAATACTGGTAATTGACTATGCAGATGCCTTGAGCATGCATCCAGTAATCAAGGGAACACCGAAAGAACGACGTTCCGAACGTTTACAAAGCATTACTTCAACAGACAATCGTATCTCTTACGGTTGCATCAATGTCCCCGTTTTATTTTTTAGTACGATCATCAGTCCCGCTTTCAAACATTCCAACGGTATTGTGTACATTCTTCCGGAAATGAGCCCGGCAATGAAATGGTTTGCAACCGGTAAATTGGCGGGCAAATAAAAAAGATTAGAAAACCACGGGTAAGCTTGGATTTACACGGTGGTGGAATGGGTGGTATGGGATTTCAAATCTAACACTTGACCAGCGAGAAAATAAAAATATACTTCGACGTTTTTTGTTGGCTACGAAACCAAATGTAACTTGCCGCTATGTCGCTTTGTCGCTACCGTAGTATCTGACTTTCCGGAGTTTCTATGGGCGCCAAGGCATCACTACGATTGCAGCAGGAAGTGGCAGATACCTATCGTCTCGCATTCGTTGGTGGCTATTTTTATTTTTCTGCCTGGCTCGTTGTTGCCTATTACGGCAAGGCCTTCGTGCACAGCCCCATCATTGCCTGGTCCATCACGATTATTTTCGCGGTTTTGGCCGTGCTCAGAGGCGTGCACAGAGTACCGGTTAATAAGCTCGATCAACACACACAGATCCTCTGGCTACGACTGCATTGGTGCATCGTTGTAGCAACAACCACGCTGTTCGGCATCGTGTTCACTTGGGTAATGCTGGACGATAGATTGGCGGCGGGGCATGTAGTCTGTCTTTTGGCTGTAATGGGTTTATCGGTTGCCGTTGCACATGCTTTCAGCATGCGTTTCGGATTTGCGGTAGTTGGTGTCGCCATGCTGTATTTACCAGGCCTGATTGCCTTGTGGGTCAGCCCGCGAGATCCCGCCAGCGCATGGATGATGTCTATTTATTTCACTTACGTCTGCGTGGCCCTATGGCGTAGCAACGCCGATTATCAGCACCACCTGGATGTTGACCAACAGTTGCGTGACCAGCGTGACTTGTTTGAGCAGCAAGGTCGTACTGATGCCCTGACTGAACTTGCCAACCGGCGTTTTTTTACTGAAACATTGATGAGCATGTCGCAGAATGCGAAAAGTTGCGATACCGAGTTGGCATTGATGGTGCTGGACCTGGATCATTTTAAAAACATCAATGATCAATATGGCCATGCAGTTGGCGATGCCTGTCTTTCCATTTTCGCATCGCGATTGAAAACGAAATTCGGTAATGAAGATGAGCATGCGGCAAGACTCGGCGGCGAAGAATTCGGTGTGTTGCTGCAAGGCCACTCCTTGGGCGCTGCCATGACGCGTGCAGAAGATTTTCGCCAACTCTGCGTCAGCGAACCCATACAAGTGGGAGATGTGTTTTTGCCGATGACTGTGAGTATTGGCGTTGCTGCTTTTAATGCGAAAAACCATCGCGATGGTGATGGTTTGTATCGTGCTGCCGACACGGCGGTTTACCACGCCAAGAATTCAGGTCGTAACAAGGTCTGTAGCCATGAACCGGATCTTGCCTGAATAATATTCTGTGTACTTCGCTATAAAAATAAAAACCCTGCCTGTGCAGGGTTTTTATCTTGCAATGAAAATGCATTGACATCAATTATCAATGTGGCGAATTGCCGGTAATCATCCGTGCAAAAAACAGCAGACCGTGGAAGTCATCGGGCTCGTTGGTAACTTCGATCTTCCTGCTTTTTCTCGCGGAACTCCGCATTACCGATGGTGCCATCGATAAACGATCGACTGAAGCAGCCAGATCATTTCTCGTGCGCGGTGTCTGCAGGGTGAACAATTCCCGCAAGTCGTTTGCAGTGTCGGCGCGGCCGCTCATTTTCGGAACATTCGGCGAACAGAACCTTCTCAAAATGGTGGCGGCAATACTGGTGTGGTCGTATATTTTTTTGGAAACCGTGCCAGGCGCGATGTAGGGCGACATCACAAATGCCGGCACACGCGGGCCGAGTTGCCCGAAACCAGGCGAGTTCAATAATGGCGCCACTACAGGCGGGGTGATATGGTCATAGAAGCCGCCATGCTCGTCGTAGGTTACGATGAAAAGCGTGCGCTCCCATTTGGGACCTTCCATCAGGGCTTTCATGATGGTGGCAACAAATGCCTGCCCGTCTTTCATATCGCCGGGTGGATGGTCGTCATTGCCGGGTGGCAAATCGATATAGTCCGGTTCGATGAACGACACCGATGGAAGCGTGCCACTTCTTGCAGCGGCCAAAAAACCCTGGGTAGGATTATTGAAGCCCACTACATTGGTCATGTCAAAAGTATATTTTTTATAGAGACGAATGAAGCTGTAGCCATTTTCGTAACAGCGCCATGAAACATGCCGTTCACTTAACAAATCAAAAAATGTCTTGGCACCGATAGGCAACATTTTGTGCATGTCGGGTTGATTGAGTTCCGGCTCGCCTTCGGAATCGCGATTCAAATCGCCGGTAAAGGTCACAAAACGATTAGGCCAGGTGGGTCCGACGTGTGAACAAAACCAATGGTCGCAGATAGCGAAATTGCTTGTCAGTTCTGCGTAAGCACGCAGTTCGTTCGGTCCGTAATAATCCATGATGCGTTGAAGTTTTGTCTGGTCGTCACCGACACGTTTAGCAAAGTTGGAAACAAAATGTCCCATACCGTCACTCATTTGCGACACCACGCTTTCGTGTTCATGCGCCGGACCGGAAACATCGAAGCCGAACCAGGCGGTATCCTGGATATGCGCAGGCCGATAGGTGCGACTTGCGTAAGTGTTGGCGATAGGCACCGCTGCCGGACTATTGGCCGGTGGCAAGCCATCGACATCGGTGCGTCCCGCATCACGACTGAGGTAGCCAAGTACCTGGTCGAACGAACGGTTTTCCATCATCAACACGACAACATGGTCGAATTTTTCCGCCATGTTCCCGGCATTGCTTTGATAAGTATTCCGATTCATCGGGTCGCGTATCAAAGGTATTGGCGGCAATGGGGTTTCAAGAGGCAAATCAAACATCCGTTGCGCAGCTAAAAATTCAGGTGCCATCGGCGTGGCGGCAGGTTCGTGATCGGAAGAAAGTACGGCATCATTGCCGATTGGCGCCTGCATTGCGCCGATGTAACTCACCAGGATTTCATCGGTTGCACGAACATAGTAAAGATTGACCATTTGGCGATCCTCGCCAATTAGCCAGGGCGCAAGATGTTTGCCGAAACTGTTTCCATCAGCACCATACTGCAGACTGTTAAGTCCTGATTCTATTTTCTGGATAAGCAGTTCGCGCACATTGACGCCAGGGATATTGTCGCTAAGTGAATTCAGGGTGGGCGATTCCACTTTTGCGATATAGCCAAGCTCGCCCAGGCAATCCAGAAGGAATCTGAATTCAAAACGCAGTACCGAGAAATCCGGATCAACGCCGGGCACATCCAGCGGGTCGTCTCCGCCGTTTTCACATTCAATTCTGACAAAGAAATAAGGCAGCTCTTTATTGGGTTGAGAGCCTAGATAGGCGTATGGATCGGGACAGACACCAGTACCAAAAACAATCGCAGTGGAATTAATGTCGCGGAAAGAAATGTACGGGTTGTCTACGCTGATTACCGTAGGGTTGGCCATGCCGTAGAGTTTGGCAAACTGGTCGTCAAAATTGATCGTGATTTTGGTGCCGTCAATTCGGAAATTTTCAATGTAGGGATGCTGGTTCCAGTTTTCATCAAACCCTTTTCTGAAAAATGCCATTGGAATTCGGCGTTCCAGAACAGGTAGCTGGCTTGGATAATTGAGTTCAATACCGTATTTGCTTTTCCCGTTGCCACCGGTTTTCCGGGTTATTTTCAAATAACGGGAATCGTCAAAAGTGGGAACCTGAGGAAACAAATGGTTGGCATGGCTGCCCACCAATTGCGTTCCCAAAAACAGTTCCACCGTAATGTCGGTCGCCGGAGAAGGTTGCTCTCCCGGATCGATGGTACCTACATCAATATCGAAAATACCGGTGCCTAAAACACCACCACGACGAGGGGTTCGGAGAGGAGCGCGAGCTATAACACCAGGATCTCCTGCGGCGCTACCGGCGGGATGCGAGGGTGTTGTAGCTCCAGGCGCACTGCGTAAAATAGGGCCGCCGTGAAAATTGGGGATATAAGTGATATTCACCAACACCGGGCCTGGCGACATCGGGGGAAGATGATAGTAATGGCTTTCGCCAGGCATCAAGTCAACGGTTTCATGCCGAGTGAAACGTGCGTAATTTGTCATGAAGCACCTCAAAGAAAAAAGATCCCGATAGCTGTTCAGCTATGTCCATGTTCCCCCCGTATTGCTAAGTCACGCAGTAACGGGATTGAGGCGGCCAAATTATTTTATTGAATGTAAGGGCAAGGTGGAAAAAATTTTTCGCGGCACATTGGCCATGCCTGTGTAGATTCGAAGATCTGCAAGTTTGATAATTTGGAATGTCAGGCCATGAAAAAGCAGAATGTCGCTGAAGATCTGATTATCCGGCATGGCGAATTTACACGAGCACTGTATCGGGAATTAGGCGGCATGCATGTCGAAGAAAAAATGGATGCTGGTCGAATCAGAACTATCGTTGCCAAATCCGGTGCGGAAAAAACAGCGATAGTGCAAAACAGCGAAGAATGGATCACGCGTTTCAATCAAGCCTGGTTTCGTTCAGCGGTTCGTCTGGTGCCTGCCGAAATTCTGAAGCAGGTTGAAGCACCGTTTCTTGCGATCAACGGAGACCGCGATATTCAAACGACGGCGAAATCAAATCTGGAGATGATGCAGAAAACATTACAGGCGGCAAAGCATCCGGATTTCGAAACCGTTGAATTGAAAGATCTGAATCATTTATTTCAGACCTGCGCCACTGGAGCGTTCTACGAATATCCCGTCATCGAGGAAACCTTTGCGCCAGTTGCGCTGGAGACTATAGGTGCCTGGCTGGATAACCGGTTTCAAGCATAATGTGAAAGTATTCCTTCGTAGGAGCGTCCTTTAGGCGCGACAAATCGCGCCAGATTTATCGCGTCTAAAGGACGCTCCTACAATTTGCTCACACAAACTTCGCAAACCCTTGCAGAAAATTCGTTAGTTGTTTGCGATTGGCTTCATCGACGATCTCGCCATTGGCGTCGAATGCTTGGTGGGCGCGCGACAACATCAAGCGTCCGCCAGACCAGTGGCGGGTGCCGAGGGTTTTCAGTACAGGCAACCAGGCGTTTTGCGAAAGTATCGTGCCGAAACCGCCGGGCGATGCACCGATAACGGCAACAGCGCGGTTGCCGAAGACGGCAGGAATATCGGCGCGTGACAACCAGTCAATGGCATTTTTGAAAACACCAGGAATACCATTGTTGTATTCCGGCGTTACCAGCAACAAGCCTTGGTTGGCGATGATACGTGCTTTCATTGCCAACACCGCTTCGGGAATGCCGTCGCGTTCTTCCACGTCACCATCGTAAAGGGGAATCCCATGCAGTGTGGCAACTTCGAGTTCGATATCGTCGCCCGCCAGTGATTTTGCCGCTTTCAGCAATGCCGTGTTGTAGGACTGTGTGCGCAGACTTCCTGAAATGCCGAGAATTTTTATCATGATGTTTTTCCTGTCAGGCCTTGAGATGAAGGCTGGATGCATCGGGTGCGATCAAACGTTTTAATGGCGAATTTTTCACTTCCGAAAAATGTTGATGCTGGTTCCAGTCATCAGTCGCCTTGATAATTTCTTCTGGCGTGCGGGCAACAAAGTTCCAGAACATCAGTATGTTTTCATTGAAAGGTTCGCCACCGATTAGAAGCGATTGCGCGGCATGATCACTTTTCAATGAAACCGAATGTCTGCCGAGACCGAGATACAACAGGGTTCCCGGTTCTATCAACTCGCCTTCGACTTCTATCTTGCCATTCAAGCATAGAACGGCATGTTCGAAATCCGGATTTAATTCGATGCTGGTCTTTGCAGTGGCATCGGTTTTCAAATCCATGCCGATCATCGGCGAATAAACCTTTGCAGGCGATGTCATTCCGAATGCATTGCCAAGCAATAGCGTCATTCGAAAACCATCGCGGTCAATGATCGGCAAGTCGGGGTAATGT